>NZ_JBFBIV010000040.1:0-74710 GCF_040702025.1 Streptomyces sp. NPDC088194
ATCATCCGACAACACCAACTCGGCCTTCGGCCGACCCGTCCGCACCACAGACACAGCCTACCGTTATGAACAGAACTCCCGACTCAGAACACTAGGACATCCGTGCGGACGCGTCAGCCGTGGACCTCGCGCCATGGTCAGCAATTGGCGGTTTATAGAAGCTGGACAGTCACTTCTCAAGCGACCTGTCACGCTCCCCCTCCGAGTCCCAGGCCATCCCGTCGCCCGGACGACTTCTTCATGCTGGCACTACGCCTGCGGCCTCGCAGCCGGTGACCTCGTGCTCCCAGATGACGATGTCGGCCGCGCGTAGCAGACTGAGCGGTCTGCCGTCCGGGGTCACCGTGTGCGACGCCAGTTCGGTCAACCACCGACGGTGGGCGCGAAGATCACTCTGGTAAAGCGGCCACAGCGTGCGTGGCGTGTCCCGGCAGGCACCGACAGGCGGGACCTCGCCTGTGTAGAAGCGGTACACACTACTGTCAAAGATGGGCACGAGGTGAGGCCGCTTCCGGTGGAGAATCTTGGTCACCGCCACCGCCTTGATCCCTTTGACGTTGCCGCTCAAGGCGAGCGCCCGGTCGACGAGATGCCAGGGGCCTTCGCGGTCGTCCAGCCGGACGTCGAGGAAGTCGGCGGTAACGCATCTGCGGTCGCCGAGGACCGCCTGCATGGCTTCCAAGAGCGACGCACCAGCGCCATCCGGCTGGAACAAGGGGACGACTTGACCGTAGGAGATGGGGACGCTGAGCAGTGCCGGCGCGAGGCAGTCAACCGGCTCTAGCCGGTCGGGGTTGCCCTGACGATCGTAGGTGTTGAAGGCCCGCGGCCCTCCGATGTCGATGTAGTGGCCCAGATGGCGCTCAGCGCATCCGGTCAGTGCTGCAAGGCTCAGCATGTTGTCCCCCTCCCACCTGCCTCGGTGCGGGCCTCGCTCGGAGATTGATGCAGGTACGGGTCCCTGCCGGACGCGCTGCGGCATCGAGGACTGCGCGGACCCCCTCGTTCAGTAGGCATCGTAGGAGAAGGCCGTGTTTCCGGTCGTGTAAACGGTGATGGCGCTCTGACCCAGCTCGCCGCTGGGTTCGACGCCGGGGCTCGCCACCGTCTAGCGCTACATCAGCGAACGGTCGAGGTCTTGGCGGCCCTCGCCCCGACCTCACAGCAACCGTCCGGACTGCGGCCCGCAAACCATCGCGTTCAAAGGACTCCGCGCTCGAGCAGATCCCGGATCGCATTCTCCTGCTGACGCAGCACCACCCGACCGTCGCCGTCGCTGTATGCCACGAGCAGCATCCCAGGGTTCAAGCCGCCCTCGGTGAGGACTCCGAGCGGGATCTCGACTGACCCATCCTCGCCAAGCCGGACCTCAGCAGGCTCTCTGATCACCGCTTCCGGATGCCACAGCGTGGACCTCTTACCGTTCACCATCCACGTGATCAACATACGTTCCGACCAGTGATCGAATTGATCACCAGAAGGCCCCGATCAAGCCAGATTTGATCGACTGCCGCTACTGGTTTGCGAGTTCAGGTGCCCATACCCGATGCTGCTGGAGTTCGAAGAAGCAGAAGACCTCCGGTCATGGCGCCGTGCCATGGCGGCTTCTGACTCGCGGACCTTGGAGATCCTGTGGGCACACTTGCCCCCCGGGTCGGTCTGGTATGCCCAGCCGGACCGACACACACTTCTGAGCTGTCTGGGCTCTCGCCACGCATAACTTGCGAGAGCGGGCGCCTCGTCTCCGTAACCCCGCTCCTGGGAGAGCGTGTCGGGTTCGACGGGGAGGCGCCATGACCAGGTCCTCATTCGCGCCGAGCGTGGCGCAGCAGACCGCTCTCGTTGACCACCTCGTCGACGCCGTTGTCTCCGATGCGACGGGCGAGGCCCAGGGAGACGTCTGTTTGGGTGAGCCTCCGAGTGCTCGGTATTTCATGGAGAGCCTCGGCCCGCACACTGTCGAACCAGGTGGCAGCGCTCCGAGGTACGGCCGTACGACACCGGACAGTCTCGGGTTCGAGTTCGAGGCCGAGAACGCCAGCTCCATCACCGTCAAGGCGAAGGCATCTTTCTACTACGCAGCGCTTCCCACTCGATCGCAACAACTGGATTGGGCCGGTGAGCGGGAGGAACCGTATCGGCTGGCGCCGCTGTTCAAACGGCTCGCCGTGAAGGTCGGGCCCGTGGACGTCGTTCTCGGTCACGAGGCAGACCTGCGTAAGGTCCTGGAAGGTGAGTTCCGGCATGCCTTCGAAGAGGCCGCGAAGGAGGCCCTGCGGGACCCGCGGATCGACCGACGTGTCGGAAACGACCGCCGGGAGCGGTTGGTCCCGCCCGCCGCGATGGCAGACGACGTGGCCTTCGAGCGCTGGCTGGGCCGGGAGGTAGGCGGGGAACCCGTCGTCCCTTCCCCCGCCGCACACGTCGTCGTCACGTCCAGGCCCGTTGCACCGGGACGGCTTCGCGTGACCGCCACGCTGCAGAACCTCGCCACCGACCCCGTCGTCACGGTTCAGGGGCGGGGCAGCAATGCCGGCCGCACGCGTCGCGACGAGTCCAGGGACAACGCCCTGTTCCGCGCAGGTCTGGAAGTCGAGGGTGACCACCTCCTACCCATCGTGATGGATCTCGGCGCCGATGCGTACCGCTATTCCGGGGAGCTCGGGGCCTACGCGAACAACTGCGGTGTCGAGCCACGGTGGCACGAGGGTCGGCTCGTAGCCGTACGAAGCGTGCCTGTCCCGCAGCACGACACGCATCGTGCCGTTGCCAGAACAGACGAGCGCTGGAGCTACGCGACGCTTGCCGCCGACCCTCTTCCCGTCCTCGACGAGCTCGCCGAAGAGATGGAGGCGTATCTGGCGACTCCTGCCTGGAGCACTGCGGGTCTCCAGGAACGACCCGAACTCGCCCAGCGCAAGGAGACCGATCGGCGGGCTGCGGCTATGGAGATCGCACGCTTCCGCGACGGTGTCGGGTGGTTGCGGAGAGATAGGCGCCTCCTTACGGCCTTCCAGCTGGCCAACAAGTCCATGGTGGAGCTCAACAAAAGACGGAAGCGGCCGAGCCGCGGGTGGAGGCTGTTCCAGCTCGTCGCCATCGTCAGTCAACTCGGCGCCCTGGCCTGGCGAGAGCACCCTAAGGACGCCTTCACGCCCGGCCTCTGGGGTGACGAACACGATGTGGATCCCACTGAGGCTGCAACCGTCATCTGGTATCCCACTGGAGGCGGCAAGACGGAGGCGTACCTCGGCTTGGTGCTGGTCTGCATGTTCTACGACCGAGCGCGGGGAAAAACGGTAGGCGTCTCGGCATGGTGCCGCTTCCCTCTTCGGCTGCTGACCCTGCAACAGACCCAGCGGCAGCTCGACATGGTCGCCGCCGCAGAAACCGTCCGCCGCGAGAACGCGGCCGTGCTCACCGAGGTGGGCGGCGGCCCCGGGTGGCCCTTCTTCATCGGCTTCTACGCCGGTGGTGGCAACACCCCCAACTCGTTGACCTCGGACAGGATGATCGACCGCCTCCGCTCAAGCGAGGAGGAACGACACGCGTACCGCCTTGTCCATGACTGTCCTTATTGCGGCGAACGGTCGGTACGCATCCCTGCACCCGACCCGCAGCGGCTCAGGCTCCAACACGTCTGCGGCAACGATGCGTGCGGGAAGGTCCTGCCGATCCTCGTAGTCGACACCGAGATCTACCGGTATCTGCCCACCGTCGTGGTCGGAACCCTGGACAAGCTCGCCAACATCGGTCTGTCGGACAAGTTCGGCGCCCTCTTCGGCGACGTGGACTGCTGGTGCCGTCCCCACGGTTTCGGTCGGGGCGGAAAGTGCCACGAGCGTCATGCGCCGGGTCATCCGAAGATCCCACTCGAACCCCTGGGGGAGCCTCTCTACGACCCCTCCCCGTCGCTGGAGATCATCGACGAGCTCCACATGGTCAACGAGGAGCTCGGAGCCTTCTCCGGTCACTACGAGGGCCTCCTAGCCGAGGTACAGCGTACTCTGTCGTCCCGAGAGCGTGGCGACGGCCGGGGTGTCCGGATGAAGGTGGTCGCCACCACCGCCACCATCCGAGGCGAGGACCGCCAGAGCGAGCACCTCTTCGGTCTCAGGTCGGTAGTGGTTCCCCTCCCCGGACCCAACCTCGAAGAGAGCTTCTACTGGCGGCTCGACCGGGACCTTCCGCTTCGTCGCTTCGTCGGGGTCATGCCGACGCGCGGCACAGCGGAGATGACGCTGGTCAGGATCCTGACGTCCGCCCACCGTGCGCTGTGGAAGCTCGACAGCCGTCAGGACCTTCCTCTCGCGCTCGCGAGCTGGCCGGAGGACGAACTCCGCGCGGTTGTCGACCTCTACCGCACGAGCCTCACGTACGCCACCACGCTCGTCGACTTCGGGCGCATCCGCCGTTCCCTGGACACCCAGGTCAACGAGACCCTGCGCAGGGAGGGCTTTCCCGATCTCAAGGTGGCCGAGCTCAAGGGTGAAACGCGCTTGGACGAGGTGCGCGGCGTCCTGGACGACCTGGGCAGCACCAACGGCAGCACGGGCATGGTCGTCGCCACGAGCATGGTCAGCCACGGAGTCGACGTGGACCGGTTGAACCTCATGCTGTTCAACGGCATGCCCAGGTCCATGGCGGAGTACATCCAGGCGTCGTCGAGGGTGGGCCGCGCCTATCACGGCCTGGTCTTCATGCTCTTCAACCCTGTGCGGGAAAGGGACCGGTCGCACTACCGCTACCACGGCAAGTTCCACGAGTACCTGGACCGCATGGTCGAGCCGGTGGCCATCAACCGCTGGAGCAGGTTCGCGGTACGCAAGACCCTGCCGGGGATACTGATGGGACAGCTTCTCCAGATCGCGAACCGTGACTGGTGGCGGGCGGGTAACGCCCCGAGCCACCTGCACGACCTCTCGAAGATGCAGGCCGCCCTTCGTGGCCCCTCCGGCGGAGGTCTGGAAGGCGTCCAGCTGACCGACCTGTTGCAGGCGCTGCACTCGGTCTTCCAGTCAGAGCGCCCAGAGGCGCAGGAACTGCGCACCGATCTCGAGGAGATGGTGGAACACGCCCTCGCGAGCCTCCGTTCGGCAGGCGCCTCCGCCGGTCTCGCGGGTGGGAACAACCGGGGATACCGCGCGACGGGCGACTACCTGGGCCTCGAGTACCGGCCCATGACAAGCCTCCGCGACGTCTCCGAGGGCATCCCGTTCCACATCGTGTCCGACAGCAGGAGGTCGTGATGGCGTTCAATCCGAGGAACGACGACATGGCCCGCGCCCGGGGTCAGGTTCTCTACCGGTACCGCCCCGGTCAGACCTTCGACCACCGCGGTGGCTACACGGCCCAGGTGGTGCAGTTCGGGCGTGACGAGGAGTTCGACGGTCCCTCGCTCGACCGCGAGCACCTGGTCCGGGAAGCAATGCGGTTCGTGCGCAGGTGGCGGGCCGCTGGCCGTGGGTTCTCCGCCGGGGCCGACCGGGCACCGGAGTTCCCCGGGGACGAGGACCGGCTTGCCGATCGCCACTACGAGGTCGTGGTCCCGGGCAAGGTCTTCTGTCGCATCTGGCCTCGGGTGGTGCGCTGTTCCAGCGGCGGCTGCGGACACGTCTGGACAGCCAGTGACCCGCGACCCGGGACGGACGACTGGCCGCCGGCATGCCCCGTCTGCAGCAACGCAACCGGAAACCGGCAGCTGCAGTTCGTCTTCGCACATAAGTGCGGCGAGATGTCGCCTATGTACCCACCGAGCAAGTGCCCCAGGGGGCACACCCGGTTCAGGCTGGACGACCGGGCAAGCCGATTCCGCGACTTCCGCTGGGAGTGCATGACCTGCGGCTTTCCCCTGCCTGTCCAGTGGAGTTGCAGCAACTCCGCGTGTGGTTACCCGGACAAGTTCATGCATCCCCTGCTCCACACCGCGGGGACGGCTCACGTCGGGCAGGGCCTCACTCTCGTCAATGTGACCACGACAGAGGAGGCCACCCGACAGGGCAACCCCTTGTACACGGCTGCGGTGCTCGGTTGGTGGCTTGGCGAGATCACCGAGGACGAGTTCCGGCGGCTCACCGACGGACACACCGTGGACGTTCCCGACGAGGTCGTCGAGAGCATCCGTGTGATGGAGGAGGCCGGCCTGGACGAACAGGCACGCGCGCTCCGTGCACGCTTCATGCCGGTCGAGGTCGAGCATCTGCGGGACAACGTGGGCAAAGCCCTCGGACTGGACACCGAGAGCGACGACGCACGGGGCCTCGCAGCAGAGCTCCACACCTATCGCCGAGTCCTGAACCTGGAGCGCCTGGGT
This sequence comes from Streptomyces sp. NPDC088194, assembly GCF_040702025.1. NCBI lineage: Bacteria > Bacillati > Actinomycetota > Actinomycetes > Kitasatosporales > Streptomycetaceae > Streptomyces > Streptomyces sp. NPDC088194. The sequence continues at coordinate 6,314 of NZ_JBFBIV010000040.1, forward strand.
GTACCGCGACTCCAGAGGGAGGCACGCAACCCCGAACGCCGGGCCCTGTACGAGCGCTATCCCGGCGTGCTCGCAGCTGCCGGCCTCGGCCAGGAGTCCTGCCTGATCAGTGACCTCCCGATCACCTACCTCGCGATCGGATACAGCCGGACCGGATTCAGTCCCGAGGAGGCGGACCTGGTGCCCTACCGAGGACGCGTGGCACGGGGCGCCCCCGAGAAGACCCTCCTCTATGCCCACCCCACCGAGGCGGAGGCCCTCCTCTTCCCAGTGGACCGGGAACGGGTGAGCCAGTGGTTGGTCCGCAACGAGCTGGTGAGCCGCAGCAGCCTGGATGATGCCGGGGGCGTCACCAAGTGGCTGGTGCACCAGCTGGGCCCCAGTGACGGGCAGGCCCTGTCGCACGAGACCCGGCCGGAACCGGGACACCCGGATCTTCCCGTCCACGAACTGTTCGGCCTGCTTCACTCCCTGTCGCACCAGCTGCTTCGTGCCCTGGCGGTCGACAGCGGCTACAGCGAGACGAGCCTGTCCGAGTACCTCTTTCCGTATGACCTGGCATTCGCCATCTACCCCAACGGTGGCAGCGATTTCAGCCTCGGCGCCATGCGGACGGTACTCGAGCAGAACCTAGACGCTGTGGTCAGCCGTGCGGTCGACAACGACGCGTGCCTGTACGACCCGAACTGCATGATCACGAACGAGGGTGCGGACCACGGGTGTCTCCAGCTACCCGAGACCGCCTGCCAGTCCTGGAACCGGAACCTCTCCCGTTGGCACCTGTTCGGTTCCCCGGACGGTTCCAGGATCGGGTACTGGGATCCGTCGCTGTGAACCAACTGTGGGGGAGGGCATCGGCACGGTGCCCTCCCCCGCCTCCCGTCGTCCGCGGACGGATAGGAGTCCTCGTGAAGCCCGAACTGGATCTTCTGGGCGCAGTCTCTGACGAGCGCGCCCGCGTTCGCGCGCACCCGGCATGGGGGTCGGGGCCCGAGCGGATCTACGATCTGCTCCGCACGGCGACCAGGCTGCGCGCTATGGAGATCACCGCAGGGGTGACGTCCGATCTGACCTGGGAAAGTGTCCTTGCCCAACTCGTCGTCTGGCACCATGAGTTCCCGGTTGGCAAGGGTCCGTGCTCGGAGGTCCACGCCACGGAGGTCACGGCCCTGGCCGCCGCTGCCCACCACCTTGACCTCCTGGAGACCGGCATACGCACCGGTGCCTACCAGGTACGTCCGACAGGGGGTGGTTTCCGTGTGCGTCACAGCTGGGACGCCTCAGTCGAGGTCGCCGACGCGCTCCTTGCCGCAGCCGCGGTTCCCTCACAGCTACCGAAGCTGTCCGAGACAGAACGCCGGTGGATCGCAACAAGGTCCGGCAGCTCAAGGACGGGCCCACCACCAGAGGTACTGCGGGCTGCCGTCGACCGTGCCTCGGAGACCATCGAGGCGTACCGGAAGGCGGTGCCCGAGGGACAGGTGCCCGACACCTTCCCACTCGGTGAGGGGATGACCGCCGGCGACATGACCGCGGTGCTGTCCGTGATCATGGGGATCGCCTCGCTGTGCGAGCAGACAGCCCACAGGCTGTCGAGGCTGGAGACGACCCTGGCACACATGCAGCTCTCGCAGCTCATGGTCGTCCTAACGGAGATGTGCCCGACTGTTCCCGAAACCCATCTGGCGCTCGCAGTGGAGAGGCTCACCTACAGCATCGGTCGTTCGTGCAGGACGTCCCCCCTCGTACGGCACGGCGAGACTGTGATCATCTGTCCACCCTTGGTAACACCCAGGGCGGTGGACCCCTTCATGCTTCGGTCCGCTGCCCACGACTCACGGCAGTTCGGTCGTATCGGACGTGAGCAAGGTGACCGTGCCACCGCATGGACCGAATGGCTACGCACCACCCCTGGCGCCATGGTGGCCGAGCGTGTTCCCGCGACCAGAGCCGACGGCCGGTCTGCCGGTGACCTCGACGTGGTCGTCGTAGACCCTGCCAGACGTGTCGGTCTGTGCCTGGAGATCAAGTGGCCGATCGAGGCGATCTCGCTACCCGAGGCCTTGAAGGTGGAGAACTGGGTCTCCTCCGCGGCTCGTCAACTGGACCGGCTGAGGGCAGAACTCCGGGCGGGCGCAGCGACAGCTCAACTGCCGGAAGGGTGGCCGTCGTTCGAGGCCATCGACTGGACCTGGTGCGTCGGTACCCCACAACAGCTCTGCCTTCGTCCCCTCCCGGCGCCGGAGATGCACGCCACGTCGCTTCGGTACGTACAGGCCCTGGGGCCGCCACCCGATCTCAGCACCCTGGTGGGAGCGCTGGTGAGACCCGACCTGCCGACGCAGGGTGTGCACTACGAGGTCACCAGAAGGTCTTTCCCCGTAGCGCACCGTCAGGTGCATCTGGACGTTCTCGGAGTGACCGTGGGTCGATGGCGCCCCCGGTTCCGGTAGCCCTGGACGACGGTCGGACGCCCTGATCACGGCCCCGGCACCGTTGTTCCAGATACGGACACCTATGCGCGCTCTGCACCTATCATTGCTCCGGGGTGGGGCATCCGCATTCAAGGTGATGTGGCATGGAGGGGGACCGGCCGAGAGCCGTGCCCGTCGCAGTCCTCTGATATCCCGGACGGCCGCCCATCGCAACCGTCAGCCAACGGGGACACAGCACCGAACATGAGTGTGAAGCAAGAGGACTACGAAGTCGCCGCGCCGGATCCGGCGGGCATGGTCGCGTCGTTGAGTTCGCTCGGTTATTCGCTCGAGGCAGCTGTCGCGGACCTCGTGGACAACAGCATTTCGGCCGGGGCGCGACACATCGACGTGGAGTTCACCTGGGCCGGAGTCGACTCGTGGGTCGCCGTGGTCGACGACGGCGACGGGATGACCAACGACCAGCTCGTGACAGCCATGACGGTGGCGGCTCGGGGCCCGGGGACCGTACGGACGAGTACCGACCTCGGCAGGTTCGGCGTCGGTCTCAAGTCCGCCTCGTTCTCACAGGCCCGGCAACTCACTGTGGCCAGCTCTGCCGGCGGTGAGTGGAGCGTCCGGACGTGGGACCTCGAAGTCGTCGAGGCCTCTGGCAAGTGGCTCCTGCGCCGAGGCACCGATCCGGAGACCGCCACCCTCCTCGAGCGTCTTCGTGACGGCGAGGACAGTGGCACAGTTGTGCTCTGGCGCCGCCTCAGGGGATTCCACTCCGAGGGCGTCGGTGCGGATGACGAGCGGATGCAGCAGCAGTTCTACGACGACGCAGCTCGTACCGAATCCCACTTGGGCATGGTGTTCGCCCGGTTCCTCGTTGGATCGGGTCGGCGCATCATCCGAGTCTCAGGAAACCCGGTCGAACCCTGGGACCCGTTCATGCGCGCGCATCCGTCCGTGCAGCGCCTACCCGTCGAGAGCCTCCCGCTGGCCGACGGCCTGGTCAGGGTGGAGGCATTCGTACTGCCCAATGCACAACGCCTGTCCGAGGACAACTACGCCCGGGCCGCAGGCCCGGCAGGATGGCTGGGGCAGCAGGGCTTCTACGTCTACCGTCGGAACCGGCTGATCCTCGCTGGGGACTGGTTGGGGCTTACGGGCATGCGACGGGAGGAGAGGTACAACCTGGCGCGAATCGCGATCGACATCTCAGCCGAGACAGATGCGGACTGGGGGGTGGATGTCCGTAAGGCCAGCGTCGTGCCTCCCGTGGCGCTGCGTCGGCACCTGCGCCGGATCGGCACGAAGACGCGTGCCCGCGCCGCAGAGGTCCTCCGGCACCGCGGGCGGGTCTCGGCCCGGACGCATGGTGATCCGCTCCTCTACGCCTGGACCGTCAGGCGAGAGCACGGACAGGTCATCTGCAGGATCAACCGGAGTCACCCACTTGTACGGGAGCTGCTCCAGCACGGTCGGGACACGGCACCGGAGACTCGCGCGCTGATCCGCCTGCTGGAAGAGACGGTACCCGTCACAGCACTTCGCGCCCTCCACGAGACGGATTCCGAGGACGACCCGGTTCCGTTCGGAGGAGCCTCTACGGCTCCCCCTGAGGCTGTGGAGGTGGCAGAACAGGTCTTCAGAGCACTCGTCGCCCAGGGACGCTCTCCCAGCGCGGCCCGGGACCGGATTCGGGTCATGCCTCCCTTCGACCAGATGCAGGGGTTCTGGAACACCTGACCCCCTCTTGTCGGTAACGGCACCTACCCTTGCGCCACACCAACTCCCGACCTTGCGGAGGCCGTTCGTGAGCACCACCACCGACGACACCTTCACGGTGGCCCGTCGCGTCGCCCTGGCCATGCTTCCCGTGGACCGTCAGGCCTCCCCAGAGGAAGTGACCAGCGCCGTCAACGCGGTCATGGGCATGATGGCCGCCCAGGGGAAGGCCCTCGATCACGACCAGTTCACGAAGGACCTCCAGGAGATGGTCGCCGTCTACCAGGAGATCTCGTCCGGGCTGCACGACGACGCAGGGCACAAGGCGTGGTTGCCGGACGCGAAGAACGACCGGGACTGGGACTTCTGGGATCGCTACCGGCTCTATCTAGAAGACGTGCGCAACATGCCCCGTCGGGTCGTCTGGCGGCTCGACGAAAGCACCGACGAGGTCCTAGGGGAGCTGGAGGACCCGCGGCGTGAGGGTTCGTGGCGCCGCTCGGGCCTCGTGATCGGCCAGGTCCAGTCCGGCAAGACGGGGCACTACATCGGTCTCGCGGCCAAGGCCGTGGACGCCGGCTACAGGTTGATCGTCATCCTCGCCGGCATCCACAACGACCTGCGCAGCCAGACCCAGCTGCGAGTGGACGAGGGGCTTCTGGGATTCGACACCCAGCATCTGATGCGCTCCGACGAAGCGGGGGCCAGCCGCCGACGCATCGGCGCGGGAGCGATGTCGCACGCGAAACAGCTGCCCAGCGCGTCGCTGACCAACAGTTCCGAGAAGGGCGACTTCGACCGCCGGACCGCGGCGAAGGCCAACCTGCCCATCGGGAGTTTTCCCGTCATCCTCGTGATCAAGAAGCACCGCAAGATCATCGACAACCTGCGGGAATGGGTGACGAGCACCCACGGACAACACGACCCGGAGCAGGGTCGGGACGTCGTCCGCAACGCTCCGTTGTTCGTGATCGACGACGAGGCGGACAACGCGTCGATCAACACCTCCAAGGACTCCGACACCGACCCCTCGAAGATCAACGCCGCAGTCCGCGAGCTCCTGAAAAGCTTCGACAAGGCGTCGTACGTCGGCTACACCGCCACGCCCTTCGCCAACATCTACATAGACCCGGACGCGAACCACAAGAAGTACGGGCAGGACCTCTTTCCCGAGGGTTTCATCCGGACGCTGCGCGCTCCCTCGAACTACCTGGGCCCTGAGAGGGTCTTCGGTCTCCGGGCTGACGACGTGGAGGAGGAGAACATCGAGCCGTTGCCTCTCGTCCGTGAGGTGACGGACGCTGACAGCTGGCTGCCAGGCAAGCACAAGTCCGGGCACGAGCCGGCCGACACCCTGCCCACCTCGCTCAGGGAGGCGGTCAGCTCCTTCGTCCTTTCCTGTGCCGCGCGCCGGGCCCGTGGACGTGCCACGGACCACAACTCGATGCTCGTCCACGTCACACGGTTCACAGCTGTCCAGGAGATCGTCCGGACGCAGATCGACGACTTTCTCCGGCTCACCAAGGACAGTCTCCGCGACCGCCACGGCAGCGCGGCAGGGGCACGCGTGGAGGAACTCCGGGCGCTGTGGGAGAGGGACCACGTGCCCACCACGGCCTACTTCACCGCGGACGACGCGGTACGTCTGGCCTGGGACGAGGTCGCCCCTCACGTTCTTCCCGCACTGCGAAAGATCGAGGTGAAGGCGGTGAACGGGGCAGCCAGAGACGCTCTTGACTACTACGAGCACCGCAGGACAGGCCTGTCGGTCATCGCTGTCGGGGGCGAGAAGCTCTCCCGAGGACTGACCCTCGAAGGACTCACCGTCAGCTACTACCTTCGTGCGTCGAAGACCTACGACACACTGCTCCAGATGGGCCGGTGGTTCGGGTACCGACCCGGCTACGAGGACCTCTGCCGCCTGTACACCACGGCGTCCCTGAAACGGGCCTATGTGGAGATCACGGCCGCGACGGACGAATTCCGCAGGGAGGTCGAGGAGATGGCTGCTCTTCGCCTCACCCCCCGTGAGTTCGGGCTCAAGGTCAAAGCCTCCTCGCTGGGGCTCGGCGTCACAGCGGCCAACAAGATGAGGAACGGCACGAAGGTCCTGCTCAGCTTCTCAGCCGAAGGCCCTGAGACCGTGCTCTTCAACCTCTCCAAGAGGGCCGTGCAGCAGAACTTCGCGACGCTGGAAGCGTTCGTCAGCAGGTTGGACCTCATCTCAACTCCCTCGGTAGAAATGCCGGGCAACAGCGTGGTCTGGAAGGACGTTCCGCCTGAGGAGATCGTCTCGGGATTCTTTGCGTCGTACCAGCCCGACCGTGCGGCGCAGCGGGTACGCCCGGCGTTCATCGCCGAGTACATCCGCAAGTGCGCCGCGGTCGGTGAACTGGGAAGGTGGACCGTGAGGCTGGTGGGCAGGAACCCCGCAGATCCCTCCGTCGACGTCTCGGGGCACACCGTGGGAATGGTCACGCGCCGACCGCTGAACGACCCGGAGAGCGAGGGCCGGTACACGATTCGTCGGGTGCTGAGTCCGATCGACGAGAGCCGCGACCTCGACGAGAAGCAGTACGCCAGCGCCCTGGTCAGGACCAAGAAGTCCGCCGAGGGAACGACCAACAGCAAGGGTGAGCCGCGTGACCCGAAGGTGCCGGCCGGCCCGCAGATCCGGTGCCAGAGACGCTCCGACCAGCCTCTGCTCCTGATCTACCCCATCAGGCCGCCCGCCTTCGGTGACCTCGATCCCGGGACACCGTTGGTCGGCTTCGCAGCGAGCTTTCCCCGCTCCAGTCACCAGGAGAAGACCGAGTACGTGGTCAACGACATCTGGATCAAGGAGGACATCGAGACCTACGACGAGGAGGACGACGAGTGACGATCACCGAGAGCGACTGGATCGAGCTGGAAGACGCGCCCCAGGCGACGCCAGGGCGCTCGATGCGTCGGATCCACTCGAGGTCGCCCCACGACATCTTCCTCTCCGTCTCCCACCCGGGCCATCGTAGGATGCTGGTGTTCCAGGCAGACGCCACCGCTGCCGAGGGTGTGGTCCGTTCTCTGGACCGGCTTCCGCAAACGGCCGGCCTTGAGCTGTCGCTCACCTCCTTGTCGCGCCACCAGTACGAACTGCAGGTAGTGCTCACTGCGGACGACCTGCGAGAGGTCTTCACGCCGCTCGTCACGGACATCGCTGCGACTGCCAAGGACGAGCCCACCAGTCTCGAAGCACTGACCGCGGTGGTCAGCCGGTTCGGTCACTGGCAGAACCTGCTGCGCTCCGTGGGGCGTGACGGTCTCGGAGCAGAAGCGCGGCGAGGCCTGTTCGGCGAGATACTGGTTCTCAGGGACCAGGTGGTGGTTTCGCTGCCGCAGTCCGAGGCGGTGGCCGCCTGGACGGGTCCCACCGGCGCCAACCAGGACTTCCAGTGCGCGAGCGTGGCCATCGAGGTCAAGACGACCACGGCTAGGAGCTCGGGGGCTGTGCGCATCGCGAGCGAACGGCAGCTCGACGACGCGGGAACGTCCGCTCTGCTCCTTGCACTCGTCACGCTCGACGAAAGACGCGGAGGGACCGGGCGGAGTCTCAACGCACTCGTCGACGAGGTGCGGCACCACCTCGCCAACCCCGGCGCACGAGCACGGTTCGACGGACTTCTGGTACAGGCTGGCTATCTGCCAGGCCAAAGGGGGCTGTACGACGAGCCGCGCTACACGCCTCGGGAAGTCCAGTTCTGGGAGGTGCGCGACGGTTTTCCCAGGATCGTCGAGTCCGGACTGCCCGCCGGCGTGAGTGACTGTGCCTACAGCCTGACGCTTGCGGGACTCGACCAGTACCGCGTCGGCGACGCCGAGGTGGGCGACCTGATCAGGGGAGAGAATGAGTGAACTCAACCAGGGTGCGTACGCCCGCCAGCTCGTGGGCGATGTCCTGGCGACAGCGGAGGCCGAACGCACGACGACTCCGGAGGCGTTCACCACACGCGTACTCGAGGAGCTCGAGGAGGCGGGCGTCGTCTCCAGCACCTACAGCGCCTACCACCGTTCCCACGGCTTGGAGGTGCACGGCTACGCCGCGGGAGAGGAGTCCGGAAGGCTCGATCTCTTCATCACTGACTTCCGGCAGTCGCCGCTGGAGGACAAGCTCACGAAGGCGCAGGCCGAGTCCCGTTTCAAACGTCTTCTGACGTTCTTGCACCGCTGCCAGAACGGGCTACGTCAGCACATCGACGAGTCGTCGGACGTCTACGACATGTGCGACGCGGTGGAAAAGGCTCTCACCGACGCCACACAGATCCGCCTCTTCCTGCTGAGCAACGCTGTCAGCACGTCGGAAGCCCCAGGCCCCACCAGCTTCGGGCGCACACCCGTCACCCACGAGATATGGGATCTTGTCAGGCTGCACCGGCACGCGACATCCGGCACCCTGAGCGAGCCCATCCTCGTCTCGTTCGACCCACCCCTCCCTTGCCTGTCCGCACAGAGTACGGAACCGGACCACTCCGTGGCACTCGCCGTCCTCCCCGGAGACCGACTGGCTGATCTCTACGCGGAGCACGGCACAAGGCTGCTCGAACTCAACGTGCGTTCCTTCCTGCAGACGAGAGGCACGGTCAACAAGGGAATCCGGGAGTCGCTGCTACACGCACCTGGCCGCTTCCTGGCGTACAACAACGGCATCACGGCAACGGCCTCCCAGGTGGAGTTCGTCGAGGGAGCCGACGGCCAGCGCCTCGGGATCTCGAGGATCCACGGCCTGCAGATCGTGAACGGCGGCCAGACCACGGCCTCTCTCCACCATGCCAGGAAACGGGACAAGGCCGACCTGGCGAACGTATGGGTACAGATGAAGCTGACGGTGGTCTCACCCGAAAGGTTGATGGAGATCGTCCCGAGGATCTCCGAGTACTCGAACACCCAGAACAAGGTGACCCTGGTCGACTTCAGCTCCAACCACGAGTTCCACGTCGACGTGCAGCGGATCACCCGCTCTCTCTGGGCTCCTGCAGCGGACGGCAGTGGTCACGAGACGCACTGGTTCTACGAACGCGCACGCGGCCAGTACGCGGACGAGCTGGCCCAGTTGAGCGCCGCCGGCCAGAAGCGGTTCAGGGCTCTCTGGCCCACGAGGCAGAAGTTCACGAAGGCGGACCTCGCGAAGTACGCCCACTCCTGGGATCAGCTGCCGTTCCTGGTGAGCCGAGGGGCTCAGAAGAACTTCAACGAGTTCATGATCAACCTCCGAGCGCAGCCCTTCGAGGTGGACGCGGCGTACTGTCGGCGGACCATCGCGAAGGCCATTCTCTTCAGAGCTGCGGACGGCATCGCCCGTGGCCACGACGCGGGAAGCTACAAGAGCGCGATCACGACGTACACGGTGGCACGTCTCTCCTTGGCCACAGCAAAGCGCATCGACCTCGACGTGATCTGGCGTCGTCAGCACGTGTCAGAGGCACTTGCGGCCGCTCTCGACGACCTGTGCCCGAGGGTCATGGCTGCCGTGACCAACCCGCTGCGAGGCACGCACGTGGGCGAATGGGCCAAGCAGGCGGCGTGCTGGGACGCCGTCGCCCGCGTACGGTGGTCGGTGCCTCGCGCTCTGGAGGCCGAGCTGTCGGACCTTGCTGTCCAGGGCCACCATGGCGGCGAGGACGACGTGCCTGGTCCCGATGCGACCCTGGTGGCCGTCGCACGCGTCCCGCGGGAGGAGTGGGGGGACATCGAGCAGTGGGCGAAGGCCACGCGTAGCCTGGAACCATGGCAGCGGCAACTGCTCCAGGTCGTAGGACGTCGACTGAGCGTGAACGAGCCCGTCTCGGAGGCCCAGGCAGCACAGCTGCTGCACGTGCGCAGCGAGGCGCTACATCTGGGGTTCATGCCCGGAGGAAACGCGAGGCCCCTGTGACTTCCCTTCCCGAGGCGTCCAGCAGGTCGCCTGCGTCCCTGGCGGATCAGGCTACGGACGGCCGGTGCGAACAGCAGGGCGAGCAGCGTCCGACTTCCCGTGGCGGCGGAACGGGCGGACGCTGGGTGAAGACTGAGAAGGGCGAGCACCTGAAGGGTCGGCGCGCACGGGACACGGCCCCGGAGGTGGCGCTCCGCCGTTCCCTGCACCGACTCGGCTTCCGATTCCGCCTTCAGCGGCGAGTGGCCCCCCGATGCACCGCGGACTTCGTCCTGCCGAAGCACCACTTGGCCGTGTTCGTCGACGGCTGCTTCTGGCACGGTTGCCCAGTGCATGGTGCTCGCGAGTTCCGTGGCCCGAACGCGTCGCGCTGGGCGGAGAAGATCCAGACCAACCAGGCCCGCGACCGGCGCAACAGCCAGTCGGCCCGCGAGGCCGGTTGGCGGGTGATCCGGGTCTGGGAGTGTGAGATACGGAATGACCCGGATGCTGCGGCACAGCGGGTGGTGGAGGCAACCCGTGTAGGTGCCACACCCCACACCGCTGCATCTGACTCCACGTGACAGCGTGAGGTCAGAAAATCGTCGGTGTCTCCTCCTGACGCGGGCAGAAGGAGGCGAGCGGACATTCCGCACAGAGCGTCTGCTGCTCCCGGCAGAGCTCCGAGCCGATCAGCCGGATCGCGGCCATGCGGAGAGGAGCATGCTCCCCTGCTCCGAGGAGCTTCACTAGATTGACCCTGCCGTCGCTGAGGCGGTTCTCGTGATCCGTCCTGACCCCGTTCATCCGAGCCGCGACGCGGATTGTGCCCTGCCCCACCAACATGAGGTCATCACCGATCAGCAACCTGTACAACGACTCCTCTGCCGGCTTCATCGCGAGCATGCCCGGGACCTCAAACCGGTTCTTCGGCTTCCAGACCACAGGCTGGTCTGCCAGCAGTTCCAAGCGCTCGATGCGTCCCCTCACGACGGCGTTGGGAGCCGCGGCGAGCAGCTTCTGCAAGCCCTTGGCCGTGAGCTGCTTGGACCGACGCACGACCGCCATCAGAGCAGCCCGCTCCTCCGGCTTCATCCGCGCTCCGGACGTCACAGCAGCCACAGCGGCGTGGAAAGGTACGGGCTCTGCACCTGGGAACTCGTACCAGTCGGCCTCCCGGCGCCGGTCGAGAGCCCACTTGGTGAGCTCCTTGCGGACCTGGCGCCAGTGAGGACTGAGTCCGCCGCCCGTAGGAGACTCGACTCCATCGACGGGTCTGAGAACCTCCGCTGCCGCCTTACCCAACATGGGCGGCACCGCGTTCCCGATCTGACGAAACGCGTCGCTCCGGGTGCCGGCGAAACGGAAGCCGTCGGGGAAGGTCTGGACACGGGCCGCCTCACGCACCGTGAGGGTACGCAGCTGCTCGGGATGGATGTACCAGTAGCCGTCCTTGGCGATGTGAGCGGTGATCGTCCGGCTCAGGTCGTCCCAGGGCAGCTTCTTGTACTTGTCGGTGTACTGGTCTGCGTTGTACCGCTGGTACTTCCACTCTTCGGGCTTGAGCTTCTCGCGCAGGTCCGAATACAGCGTGGTGTGGTCCATCACCGAGAAGATGACGTAGTCGTCCTCCCGGACTCTCCGGGTCATGTGGTCCCAGACCAAGCCCTCCGGTGCCCCGACGCGCATGTTCTTGGCGAAGGGTGCCATATCAGCGGGCTCACTGTAGGGCATCTCGCGCTCACCGACCCGCTGCAACGGCTGGACCTCGAGCTCAGGCAGATCGCCGATGGCGTCTCGGAGTGTCGTCCGGACAGGCTGGGGGGCACCCCACTCGAACCGGTCCACGTCGTTTCTCGCGAGCAGTATGAGCCGTTTGCGGTGCTGGGGAACCCCGTAGCTCCACGCGTCGACGAGTCGGACCTGGATCGCGTAACGGAGATCTTCCAGCTCCTCCTCGATCGTTCGGATCACGGAGAAATCGTCGCCGAGGCCCATGTCCGGGACGTTCTCCATGAGCACGACCCTGGGCCTGATCTCCTTGACGACGTCCAGGTAGGACCGCCACAACTTCTTCCGGTGGTCCTCCGGGTCCCGCTGTTGCTTGGCCACGAGATCGCGGATCTTGTTCCGGCCGGCCCTGCTGAACGGCTGGCACGGTGGCCCCCCCGCGACCATGTCGATATCCGCCGGTTCGAGCAGTTTCAGGAGCTCCGCACGTTTGGCCGGATCCCCGAGATCCATGCGGAGGGTCAGACCGGGGAAGTTGGCGCGGTGAGTCTCCAGGGCTCGCTCGTCGAAGTCGACTGCGGCGGCGAGTGTCCATCCTGCCTGCTGGACGCCGTAGCTCAGCCCACCTGCTCCGGAAAAGAGGTCAACAGCAAGCCTTTTGCCCTTGCCGAAAGTCTTCAGCCACTGCTCGAACTCCTCCGGGGTACAGCTGTTCTCGTGCGGATCAAGCTTGAGTGGATCACTCCGCTCGAGAGGCACACCGTAGTGGCCAGCCACAGTCCGACCTCCGTCACGACGACATGAACGAGCACCAGGACATCACATACGGGCTGGTCAAAGCAAGATCCAGAGGCCCTTGACCTCTGTGTTCCGCCTACTCAACATGCCGCTGTCCATGCTCGTACGATCCGTGGAGGTGTCCGTGACCTCCTGACTTCGCGTGAACGATCTGGTGCACTCCGCGGGATGCCAAGCATAGGGGACGCGCGTGGCGCCGGTTGCGTGGACCTCACAACTCCAGCTGCGTGAGTCTGTGAGCTCTGGCGTTCCTCCGATGCGCGGTCGCGGACCGGTGCACCGCCGTCGATAACATCACCGGTCCGCAGGCCAACGAAGACAACCGTTCTGCTGCAGGACTGGTCCTCACGGACGGAAGATCTTCAGGTGACGATCACGTCGGCGGCTGAGTGCGTTGTGGCAAACCGGATCTCGTTCGAGGCGTACGGCACGGGTGACCATCTGTACGGAGGTACGGGTACGGCCGCGGGAATGAAAGAACGGGCCCCTTGGTAGTGACGCGGTTACGACACCCAGCACGACCAAGGAAGCCCGTTGTCGGATCAGTTGAGCAGTATCGCTGTGCCCGCGTCCACCGCGCTCACCCCTGCGTGTGACTGCTACGTGCACCGGTACGGTTCGATCCCTCCGGGGCGGCGGGCAGCCTGCTACCCGAGCGACATGACGGATGCGGAGTGGGCCGAGGTCCGTGCCGCGATGCCGGTGCCAGCCTGGCTCCTCAAGCAGGGCGGACGCCCCGAGGCGTACTGCCACCGCGAGATGCTTGACGCGATGCGCTACCTGGTCGACAACGGCGTGAAGTGGATGGCCATGCCCGTCGACTTCCCCTGCTGGCGGGCGGTCTACGACTTCTTCCGCCGCTGGCGGACCTACGACTACGTGCGTGAACTGCACGAACGCCTGCGCCGCACGGCTCGGGAACGCAATGGTCGCAACGCCGAGCCCACCGCGGGGATCATCGACAGTCAGTCGGTGGACGCCTCCGAGACCGTCGGCGAGGACAGCCGCGGATACGACGGCGGCAAATCACGTGACGGCCGCAAGCGTCACATCCTGACCGACACCGAGGGCCTGCTCCTGGAGGTCACCGTGACGACAGCCGACGTCCACGACTCCAAGGCCGCTCCCGCGCTGCTGGAGACCTTCATGGACCAGCCGGGCCGGCTGCTGAAACCGGTCTGGGTCGACAGTGCCTACCAGGGCCCCGCCCTGGCCAAGGCGTTCGCCCGACACGGAGTCCGGGTCGAGATCGTGCGCCGATCCGACGGACAACGCCAATTCGTCGTGCTGGCCCGAAGGTGGGTGGTGGAACGCACACTGAGCTGGCTCTCCCGCTCACGCCGCCTCAACCGCGACCACGAACGCCGCCCCGATCACCACCAGCAGATGGTGTGGTGGGCCGCCACGATCAGGCTGTCGCGCCGGATGGCCGGCGACGCCCCGCGCTGGCCGGAGAAGCGTCCCGACCGACTGGCCCGGGCGCGGGCATGAACCGTCCGTTCTTCTCCCACACCAGCCAGCCCCGCTTCTCCAGCGCATAGGCACGGTGACGGATCTTCTCCACCTCGTTCTTGCCGTCCGCCTCCCGGCCCACCGCCCGCGCCAGCTCCACCCCGCTCACCGGCCCAGAAGCGGCCACCACCGCGGCGAACACCTCCCGATACAGGCCGCTGAGCACCTCCTCACCCATACCCGGCTGCCACACCGGCGGACGCTCGCCATACCCAGCCCCCGCGCCCAAGCCGCTCGATCCCACAGCGGCAGCCGCCTCACCACCACACGGCACGGCAGTCGGCACATCCACAGCGCTCTCCTCGGCCAGCACCGACACGAGCTCCTCACGCCCCACTCGGGCCCGCTCGACCCGCTCCCGCGCGGCATCCACCTCCGCCTGAGCCTGCTCCAGAACCTCCGTCCAGGACGCCAACTCCTGCCTCGCCCGCGCCTCACGCCGTTCCATCAACCCCAGCACCGACGGCATCGCACCCTCCTCGATCAACAACAAGCCGTCCGCTGCCTGCCCCTACCCCATCGCGATCATGCCCCGCACACGAAGAAGCCCCTGCCCATCGAACAGGGACTCCCTTTGCCACAACGCACTCAGATGACCCGTCCGAGGCCGCGCAAGGCGGATGGCGCCGACGAGCAGACCGTCTGAGCCCGTCCGGGCATCGCCCCTGCCGGTTCCGAGACCGGCAGGGGCGGCCACTCACGCGGACTGCCCCGTGCAGTCGAGTCGGCTACGCGCCTCCCCTCTGGGACAGCCGTAGCTCTGCCAGCTCAGGTGCGCTTGCTGAGCTTCTTTGCCTCGTTGATTGTGCGCACCCGATCGAGGAACCTCACTCCGTGCTCGCGGAGCATCGCGTCGACGTGGTGCGGCCTGCCGCCCGAGCTCAGCATGCGTACGGCCTCCTCCGTCAGTTGATCCTCGTCAGGCGAGGAAGACGTGCTCCCCAACGACCCGTTGAAGCCACCGCGAGGAGAAGGCGAGTGGGGTCTGGCTGGGCCCGCGGAGCTGCCGGAGCTGTCCGCTGAACGGAGAACGCGCATGGAGCGGGTCCCGAAAGCGAACTGCACCTCAGCGCGGGAGACCGTCGCCCGCAACACGCCGAGCTTGAAGTGTGTGGGCGTTCGCGAATGAAAGGCGAGGAGGAAAATTCCCGCCGCCCAACAGGCAGCGAAGATTCCGAGACCTTTCAGGACGTCGACAAGAAGAGGGCCGGTGTACGTACTCTCGTCGCCGATCGAGCCGATGGGCGCCACGAGGAGGGCCAAACCGATGATCAGGCGCCAGTTACGTCCCCAAAAGTTCGGCTGCTCTGCGGTCCCGCTGACCGCAGGCGGGCTCCCCGCCGGGAGGACACGACTGCTGATGCGTCGGGCCGCGGCGTTGACCGGCACCATCGCCCCGTCCAGGCGGTACTGGAACAGCGCGATATCCCGCTCCTGAGCGTAGTAGACGGCTGTGGACGCGTAGTTGCTGCCGGTGAAGAAGATGAGCTGTGCGTCTGACCCGTGCGGGCGGGCTCCGACGAACCGCTGAAGCTCGGGACGTCCCACCAGTGCGGCTTTGTACTTGACCTGCCCGAGCGCGCCGATGGCGCGGATGTCCACTCCACCGTCTGCCCCTCCGGGCTTGGCCGCGGCACCCGAGTAACCCCAATACCGCATCCAGCGGGCGGCGTTGTGCTCCGCCTGCTGCCATGACGATATCTGCACAGGCTGCGGAGGCATCCCACCGCCTGGCCCTGTGGCCACGTTCCCCCCCTTGTACCCCGACGCGGAAGTCGGCCGCGTTCGCGGCCAAGCAACGGCACCGCCGACCTGGGCTACCCAGACGCCCAACGTCGAGCGGCAGCCCCATCGGCACGGAGGCTGATGGGCACGCCCTCATCGACTTCGCACTGCCGTGCTCTTCGCCGCAGGGGCAGACACTCCAGCCATCGCGTTCTATGTATACGGCCACCGCGGCGGTGATGTCGGCCAGTTCGGTCAGCACGCCGACCGACACGCCAGGTCGGCCACCCGCCGCGACACCGGCCAGCGCGGCTCCGAGCTCGGTAGCCAGGTCGAGTGCCTGGTCCGCGATGCGTCCGTTGCCGTTCAACCGCGCGTACTTCGCCGCCTGCGCCGCCGCCATCACCAAGCGGCCCGCGACCCCCACCGGCAGCACGACGGTACGGGCATCAACCCGGACCGGCCGCACCGCATACACCTCTTCAGCACCCTCACCATCCGGATCGGCGGCGACGATCGCATCGGCCACCGTCTCCGGCACAACCAGGTGAAGGGCCTCCTCCGGGTCCATGTTCATGCGCTCGGTGACCGAGCGGACTATCAGGGCCACCACGTCGCGCACGGCGACCGGCTCCACCTCGACCCCGCGGGTCAACAGCACCGCGCTTGTCTGGGCGACCACCGCCTTGAAGTCCACGCTCTGCTGGAAGTCGGGCACGCCCCCAGCGTACGAGCTCCTCCTTGTGAGGATGCGACAACGCCTACAAGGCGCCGGACCGCCGGAGACCCACGCCGACCGGGAGCTGACGCCTCCCGCCGGACCGTGCAGAGCGCCTGCAGCAATCGCTGGGCCACCTCACGAACACGGTCACCGGTGACTTCTGCCATCCGAACCCAGCGCTCCCCGGGAAGGGCCCGGCGTCCTCAGCCCGTCCCGATGCGCTCCCCTCGCGCTCCCCTGACCTCTGCGCGAGCGACGCCGGCCGAAGCAGAAGGGCCCCACCGCTCACCGGACACGAAAAGGCCCAGGTCAGAGGGCATCTGAACTGGGCCATGACAGAGCCCCCTGTCGGGTTCGAACCGACGACCTACGCTTTACAAGAGCGTCGCTCTGGCCAACTGAGCTAAGGAGGCGCGGGGGCCAGTGTACCGGGCCAGGGGTGTGGGGGTGTGGCGAAAATCTTGCCCCGGGGGCTGGTGACAAGACGGAAATCGGCAGGTAGCGTCACGGTGAGCCCGCTGGTGAGGCGGGCTGTTCGATTTCGCGGAACACCTCCGGAGCCACTCCGGAAGCTTCCTTTACTCGGATCGTCCGGCACGTTCCTGCCGGTGAAGGGACTGTGAACAGTCATGGCAACTGTCACGTTCGACAAGGCGACCCGGATCTACCCGGGCGGCGACAAGCCCGCGGTGGACGGGCTCGAGATCGAGGTCGGGGACGGCGAGTTCCTGGTGCTGGTCGGCCCGTCCGGCTGCGGCAAGTCGACCTCGCTCCGCATGCTCGCGGGGCTGGAGGACGTCAACGCCGGCGCCATCCGCATCGGTGAGCGCGACGTCACGCACCTGCCGCCGAAGGACCGGGACATCGCGATGGTGTTCCAGAACTACGCGCTGTACCCGCACATGACCGTCGCGGACAACATGGGCTTCGCCCTGAAGATCGCGGGCGTCAACAAGGCCGACATCCGCAAGCGGGTGGAAGAGGCCGCGAAGATCCTCGACCTCACCGAGTACCTCGCGCGCAAGCCGAAGGCGCTCTCCGGTGGTCAGCGGCAGCGTGTCGCGATGGGCCGCGCGATCGTGCGTGAGCCGCAGGTCTTCCTCATGGACGAGCCGCTGTCGAACCTCGACGCGAAGCTGCGTGTGCAGACCCGTACCCAGATCGCCAGCCTCCAGCGCCGGCTGGGCGTCACCACCGTCTACGTCACCCACGACCAGGTCGAGGCCATGACGATGGGCGACCGCGTGGCGGTGCTCAAGGACGGTCTGCTCCAGCAGGTCGACAGCCCCCGCAACATGTACGACCGCCCGGCCAACCTCTTCGTCGCGGGCTTCATCGGCTCCCCGGCGATGAACCTGGTCGAGGTGCCGATCACCGACGGTGGCGTGAAGTTCGGCAACACCGTGGTGAACGTGGCGCGCGACGCGGTGAAGGCCGCGGCCGACAAGGGTGACAAGACGGTCACCGTCGGCGTCCGCCCCGAGCACTTCGACATCACCTCCGGCGCCGGCGGCCTGTCGAAGGAGGGCCCGGAGGGCCTGGCCGTGACCGTCAACGTCGTCGAGGAACTCGGCGCCGACGGTTACGTGTACGGCTCCGCCGAGGTCGGCGGCGAGCACAAGGACCTGGTGCTCCGCGTCGGCGGCCGCGAGATCCCGGAGAAGGGCGCCGTGCTGCACGTCGTGCCGCGCCCGGGTGAGAGCCACGTGTTCGCCACCTCCACCGGCGAGCGCCTCAGCGACTGAGCGACCGAGCGCCTCAGCGGCTGACACCAGCGATTCGGCGGCGGGCCGGTACGTCCAGGACGGGCGTACCGGCCCGCCGCCGTATGCGTATGCCCCGCTCCGCTCGGCACCGTTCACCCCGGCCCGCCCCACCACCCGACATAAATCCGCAAATCCGGCCTTTCGGGTGGGTTCGTCAACACGGTGACTGCGCCTGCCCTGTTTCACCTCCCTCGTCAGAGTGACTAAATGTCGCCAAATCATCACCAGTCGCTACGATCCGATGCGTGAACCAGGTAGCTCGCCGTCTCGGCAAGACATTCGCGCTCGTTCTTCCGGTCGTCCTCGTGCTGTCGGGGACGCTCGCCGTCACCCGCGTGCCGTGGGCCGGTTCGTCCTCGGACGGACAGGTGCTGACCGCGGCGTCGTCGAAGAAGCAAGCGGCCCTCGCGCCCCAGGAGGCGCTGCGCCAGAAACTGCTGGCCGAACTCCAGGAGAAGGACCCGGGCGCCGCCCTGACCGACCTCCAGGTGGCCATGGCCAAGCAGCCCAGCCTGGCGCGCTACTGCGTCGACATCGCCCGCTCGCTGGGCCGCGCGGCCGTCGCCAAGTACGACGGTGCCGCCCACCGCGCCCAGGCGTGGTCGCGACCGGTGTGCGACACCTCGTTCGCGACGGGCGTGGCGTCCGTCGGCTGAACGGTTCCCCGCCCTGACGGCACGCGGACAGGCGTACGGCCCGCACCACACGGGCCGTACGCCCCTCGTCGCATAGGGTGCGCTCCATGAAGCGCGCCGACCAACGACCCCGTACCACCGCCTCATCCACCGCCGCCCGGGACACCGGTGGCGGAGCTTCCTCCCCAGTCACCCAGGCGGTACTGCTCGCCGGCGGCCAGGGGTCACGGCTGCGGCCGTACACCGACGACCGGCCCAAGCCGATGGTGGAGATCCCCGGCACCGGGACGCCGATCATCGGCCACCAACTGGCCTGGCTGGCCGCGGAAGGCGTCACGGACGCCGTGATCTCCTGCGGCCACCTCGCCGAGGTACTGCAGGAGTGGCTGGACGGGACCCCGCTCCCGCTCAACGTCACCACCGTCATCGAACGCGAACCGCTGGGCCGCGGCGGCGGGTTGAAGTACGCGGCCGCCTCGCTGCCCCGCCCCGACGAGTCCTGGTACGCCACCAACGGCGACATCTGGACCCGCTTCCCGCTGCACGAGATGGCCGAGTTCCACGAGGAGCGCGGCGCCGTCGCGACGCTCGCGCTGGCCCGCCCCCGAATCCCCTGGGGCGCCGTGGAGACCAACGAGTTCGGGCAGGTGCTGGACTTCATCGAGGCGCCCCCGTCGCCTTACCTGATCAACGCCGGCGTGTACGTCTTCGCGCCCGAGTTCACTGCGATGCTGCCCGACCTCGGGGACCACGAGCGGACCACCTTCCCCCGGCTCGCCCGCGAACGCCGGCTCGCCGGGTTCCCGATCCCCCACGGTGCGTACTGGCGGGCCATCGACACCGCCAAGGACCTCAACGAGGCCGCCAAGGAGCTGGGTTCGCACCAGGGGTGATGTCCCTGGCGCCGCACCCCGGCAGCCGTCCCAGGGCCCTTCCAGAGCCGCGTCGGGACCGCGCCAGGGCCCTCCCACGGCCATCCCGGAGCACCGCACCCCGGAAGGCGTCCTCAGGGCCCGTTCCGCGGAGCCGTCCTCAGGGCCCGTTCCGCGGAGCCGGCCCAGGCCGCCCCTCCCCCCTCGCGGCAGGCAGAACGAACGCGCAGGGGCGCCCCCTTCGAAAGGGGGCGCCCCTGCGCGGTGTGCCAGACGGTCAGGCCATGTTCTGCGGGGCTTCCGAGTGGCCCGCGGGCCCCGCCGAAAGACCCAGCAGCGGCCCGCTGCCGAGCAGCCCGCCGATCGCGCCCTGCGAGGGCTTCGCCGGCGGTGCGGGCGGCGGCGGAGCCTGCGTCTCGGCGGGCGGCGGCGCGTGCGTCACCGGGGAACTGCCGGAGGAGCCCCCGGACGAGCCGCCGGACCCGGACCCGGTACCGGTGCCGGACCCCGTGGAGCCGCCTCCCGTACCGATGGTGGTGTGGGTGCTCTGCGGCGCGGTGCTGCCGACCGACGAGTGCGTGTGGCTCGGCTCCGCGCCGGGCTGCGCCCCGTCGGCGCCGCCCTTCCCGTGCTTGCCGGCGCCGGACGACCGCGTCGGGTCGGCCGAGGCACCGGTCGAACCCCCGTCGCTGTCACCGCCGGAGACCTCGGGCAGCGGCGAACCGGGCAGGTTGTTCACGGGAGTCGACGCGGGGCCGGAGTGGCCGTGCTCCGTGCTGCTGGAGCGGACGGCCGCGCCCAGCACCGAACCGACCAGCAGCGTCAGGCCGATGGTGACCGTGGCGAGCACGGCGCCCCTGCGCAGCACGCGGCGGCGCAGGTCCCACAGGGTGACGCGGGGACCGAGCCGGCGCCAGGCGTCGCTCGCGAGGTGGCCGTCGATCGAGTAGACCGGGGCACCGGCGATCACCAGCGGGCTCCAGGCGGCCAGGTAGATGAAGTCGGGCGCGTCGTAGACCGGGACGGTCCGCCAGCTCACCGTGACCAGCAGGGCGATCGACACGGCGGCACCGAACGCCGCGGCGATCCGCTGCCAGAGACCGAAGACGGTGAGTACGCCCACCACGACCTGCAGGAAGGCGATGGACAGACCCGCGCCCACCGGGTGGTTGAGCGCGGCGTCGCGCAGCGGCTCGGCCGCGCCCCAAGGGTGCAGCGAGGAGAGCCACTTGACCATCGAGCCGCGGTGGCCGCCGTCGAAGTAGACCCGGTCGCACAGCTTGCCCATGCCCGCGTAGATCGACACGAAGCCGAGGAAGACCCGCAGCGGCAGCAGCACGATGCCGAGGTTCATCCGCCGGTGCGGGTAGTACGCGTGCCTGACCGCGTCACCGCGGCGCCCGCGCGCGCGGCCGCGGTCGCCGCTGTCGGGCCCGTCGCCGTCGCGGTCGTCGTAACCGTCGTCGTCGTAACCGCGACCGCTCCTGCCGATCAACGGCTCGTCGAAGGGGGCGCGTTGGCCGATCACCGTGGGAGCCGCGGCAGGCAGTACGGACGTGTCGTCGATCCGCGGCAGCACCTGCGTCGCGGCTCCGGCGCTCCCCGGACCGGCCGCGGCGCCGGCCTGCCGGCGCACCGCCTGCGTCAACTCGGGCGAGGTGTGGCCGGACCACACAACGGGCTTGCCGCGACGCGCGGACGGCATCCGTACCGTGTCCGCGACGCCGAGGGCGCGGGTCGAGGCGGCGCCGAGCTGCACCCGGAAGCTCGCGTGGTTGACGATGACCTGGGCGGGATCGCTCGGCACCCGTGCCATGGTCATCACGCGCTCATCAAACCCGGGCGCCCCTCCCCCCGTGGAGGTGCGGGGTGTTCTGGTGTCCACACTCATCTAACCGAGTGACGGTCGTTTAGGACACTGCCTGACGGTCCCCCGTCAGACCACCCGCGCCGCGGACCCGTCGAGCCCTCGGGCCGTCGGACCCCGAGGGAGGAACCGGCCGATCCGTTCCACCCGTCGGCGGATCTCACCGAAATCTCATCCCCCTCCCATGGTGTCACCAAGGCGGCACCAAGAAACCGCCAGCAGGATGCGGTGGTCAGCCCAAGTCCCGGTCCAGGAGCGGTGCGATGATCCTGCACGACCCCCGAGTGCGCCGGCTCGCCCGGCGGGTCCGCCTCAAGGCCCGGCGGGTGATCACCGCGCCTCCCCCGGTGCTCGGGCCCGAGGCGACCCGCCTGGTGCCCGACCCGGTGTTCGTCATCTCCTCGATCCGTTCGGGCTCCACGCTGCTGCGGGTGCTGCTCAACAGCCATCCCGACGTCCGCGCCCCGCACGAGATGCACCTGCGCACCCTCACCCTGACCTACGCCGAGCCCTACACCGAGAAGGCGATGGGCCTGCTCGACCTGGACCAGCGGGAGTTGGAGCACCTGCTGTGGGACCGGGTGCTCCACCGCGAGCTGGTGCGCAGCGAGAAGAAGGTCATCGTCGACAAGACGCCGGGCAACGCCGACCAGTGGCAGCGGCTGCACGAGGCGTGGCCCCGGGCCCGGTTCATCTTCCTGCTGCGCCACCCCGCCTCGGTGGTCGCCTCCCAGATGGACTCCCGGCCGGACAAGGGCATCGACTGGACGGTCCGGCACATCCGGCGCTACGTCGAGCAGGTCGACGCCGCCCGCGGCGCGCTCGACGGCCTCACCGTCCGCTACGAGGACCTGACCGCCGACCCCGAGGCGGAGTGCCGGCGGCTGTGTACGTTCCTGGGCGTCGACTGGACGCCGAAGATGGTGCGTTACGGGCGCCAGGACCACGGCCCGTTCCAGGTCGCGATGGGCGACTGGAGCGACAAGATCAAGTCGGGGCGGGTCCAGGCACCGCGCCCGCTGCCGAGCCCGGAGGACGTCCCGGAGCCGCTGCGCGCGATCACCCGCAAGTGGGAGTACCCCTGCTAGGAACCCGGTGGGCCGCCCCGGGCTCGCCCGGCCGGTAAGGGCGCCGCTCCTGGGCGGCAGCCCTTACACCCCTGACACCCCTGGCACCCCGCACCCGTACCCCGCTGGCACTCCGTACACCCCGTGCTCCCCTGGCGGCGTCAGCGTGACGCGCGGCGGCGGGACGCCTCGTACAGCACCACGCCGGCGGCGACACCCGCGTTGAGCGACTCGGCGCCGCCCGGCATCGGAATCCGCACCCGCACGTCGCACGTCTCGCCGACCAGCCGGGACAGCCCCTTGCCCTCGCTGCCGGCCACCACGACCACCGGGCCGTCCAGCAGTTCCAGGTCCTGGAGTTCCAGTTCCCCGTCGGCGGCCAGCCCGACCACAGTCAGCCCGGCCTTCTGGTACGCCTCAAGGGTGCGGGTGAGGTTGGTGGCGCGGGCCACCGGCACCCGGGCGGCGGTGCCCGCGGAGGTCTTCCAGGCGCCCGCGGTCATACCCGCCGCGCGCCGCTCGGGCACCACCACGCCGTGCCCGCCGAACGCGGCGACCGAGCGCACCACGGCGCCGAGGTTGCGCGGGTCGGTGACGCCGTCGAGCGCCACGATCAGCGGGTCCTCGCCGCGGCCGGCGGCGGACGCCACCAGGTCCTCGGGGTGGGCGTACTCGTAGGGCGGGATCTGGAGCACCAGCCCCTGGTGGTTCAGCCCCGCGGTGATCCGGTCGAGCTCCGGCCGCGGCGCCTCCAGCAGCGGCACCCCGCGGTCGGTGGCGAGCGTCACGGCCTCGCGCACCCGTTCGTCGTTCTCGATGTACTGCTGGACGTAGACGGCCGTCGCGGGGATGTCGGCGCGCAGCGCCTCGACCACCGGGTTGCGCCCGACCACCATCTCCGAGGTCGACTTGGCACCGCGGCCCGAGGGCCGGCGGGACTGCGACGAGACGGTCCTGCGGGCCTGCGCGTTGGCGACCCGGTTCTTCTTGTGCCCCTTGCGCACCTCGGCCGGCGGCGTGGGGCCCTTGCCCTCGAGGGCCTTGCGGCGCTGCCCGCCACTGCCGACCGTGGCGCCCTTCTTGTTGGACGTACGGCGGTTCCTGCGCTGGCTGTTCCCGGCCATGGGACACTCTCACTTCTTCGGTCGAACGCTGCAAAGCTCCACGGGTCCCGCGAGCCGGTGAACACCGGAGGCCGACCCCGGAGGCCAACCCCTGGAAGACCGGCCCCTGCGGGCCGGTCGCCGAGGTCAGCCCCTGAGCGTCCAGCGCGAGCCGGTCGGGGTGTCCTCGATCTCCAGACCCGCCTGGACGAGCTGGTCGCGGATGGCGTCGGCGGTGCCGTAGTCCTTGCGGGACCGCGCGGACTGCCGCTGCTCCAGGACCAGCTGCACCAGGGAGTCGACGACGCCGTGCAGGTCGTCGCCGCCCTCGGAGCCGCTCCAGTGCGGGTCGAGAGGGTCGAGACCCAGTACTCCGAGCATCGCACGGACCTCGGCCAGACGCGCGACCGCCGTCTCCTTGTCGTCGGCGGTGAGCGCGCTGTTGCCCTGCCGGACCGTGGTGTGCACCACGGCCAGCGCCTGCGGGACGCCCATGTCGTCGTCCATCGCCTCGGCGAAGGCCGGCGGGACCTCGGCGGCCGGCTCGACCACACCCGCCTTCTCCACCACGCGCTGCGCGAAGCCCTCGATCCGGGCGAACGCCGACTCGGCCTCGCGCAGGGCCTCCTCGCTGTACTCGATCATCGAGCGGTAGTGCGGGGTGCCCAGGTAGTAGCGCAGCACGATCGGCCGCCAGCGCCGCACCATCTCGGAGACCAGCACCGAGTTGCCGAGCGACTTGCTCATCTTCTCGCCGCTCATGGTGACCCACGCGTTGTGCACCCAGTACCGGGCGAACTCGTCGCCGTACGCCTTCGCCTGGGCGATCTCGTTCTCGTGGTGCGGGAAGATCAGGTCGATGCCGCCGCCGTGGATGTCGAAGACGCGGCCCAGGTACTTGTGGGCCATCGCCGAGCACTCCAGGTGCCAGCCGGGCCGGCCGCGGCCCCACGGGGTCTCCCACGACGGCTCGCCGGGCTTGGCGGCCTTCCACATCGCGAAGTCCCGCTGGTCGCGCTTGCCGGTCTCGCCGTCGCCCTCCGGCTGCCGCAGGTTGTCCAGCTCCTGGTTGGACAGCTCCAGGTAGTCGGGGAACGAGCGCACATCGAAGTAGACGTTCCCGTCGGCCTCGTAGGCGTGGCCGCGCTCGATCAGGCCGCGCATCATCGCGATCATCTCCGGCACGTGGCCGGTGGCCCGCGGCTCGTAGGTCGGCGGGAGGCAGCCGAGCGCGTCGTAACCACTGGTGAAGGCGCGCTCGTTCTCGTACCCGATCGCCCACCAGGGGCGGTCCTGCTCGGCCGCCTTCCTGATGATCTTGTCGTCGATGTCCGTCACGTTGCGCACGAAGGTCACTTCGTAGCCGCGGTAGCCGAACCACCGGCGCATGATGTCGAAGTTCAGACCGGACCGGATATGGCCGATGTGCGGGGCCGCCTGCACGGTGGCGCCACACAGGTAGATCGAGACGCGGCCCGGCGTGAGCGGGGCGAAATCACGAACCTGGCGCGCGTTGGTGTCGTACAGGCGAATAGTCACGGGGACAAGGGTAGTGGCTCCACGTGAGCGGCCCGCCCCCTCTGCCCGATCCTGACATCTCCTCGACACACCACGGCCGGCCGGCCCCGCACGGACGGTCCGGGAACCGTCAGGACGCGGTCGTGCGCGCGGTCCGTACCACCAGCGCCGTGGCGATCGCGGCGAGCCCTTCACCGCGGCCGGTGAAGCCCAGCCCGTCCGTGGTGGCGGCGCTGACGAAGACCGGCGCCCCCACGGCGGTGGCCAGTACCCGCTGCGCCTCGTCGCGCCGCCTCCCGATCTTGGGCCGCTGCCCGACCACCTGGACGGCCACGTTCCCGACCACGAACCCCGCGTCCCGGACGATCCGGGCGGCCTCGGCGAGGAGCGTCAGCCCCGACGCCCCCGCCCACTCGGGCCGCCCGGTGCCGAAGTGCGCGCCGAGGTCGCCGAGCCCGGCCGCGGAGAACAGCGCGTTGCACGCGGCGTGCGCGACCACGTCGGCGTCGGAGTGCCCGGCGAGGCCGGTCCCCTCGCCCTCCCACTTCAGGCCCGCGCACCACAGCTCGCGGCCCTCCTCGAAGGCGTGGATGTCGGTGCCGATGCCGACCTGCGGCAGCCCCGGCAGCCCGCCGTCGTACGGTCCTGCGCTGTGCTCCTCAGTGGCCATGGGCCCTCCTGCGGGCGAGTACGGCCTCGGCGAGCACGAGGTCCAGCGGACGGGTCACCTTGAACGCCTCTTCGTGTCCGGGCACCACCCGGACCGGCACGCCGAGCTGCTCGACCATGCTCGCGTCGTCCGTGACGTCCTGGGTGACGGTGGCGTGCGCCTTGGCGAGTACGGCCCGGTCGAAGCCCTGCGGTGTCTGCACGGCGCGCAGCAGAGCGCGCTGCGGGGTGCCGGTGACCGCGCCGGTCTCCGGTTCCACGCTCTTGACGGTGTCGGCGAGCGGGAGGCCGGGGACGACGGCCGGCGCGCCGGCGCGCACCGCCTCGACCACACCCTCGACGGTCTCCACCGGCACCAGCGGGCGGGCCGCGTCGTGGACCAGCACCACGTCGACGTCGTCGGGCAGCGCGGCCAGGCCGAGCCGTACCGAGTCCTGCCGGGACTCGCCGCCGGGGACGACGGTGACGGCGGTCGCCTCGGGCAGTTCGTGGGCGTCGAGCAGCGCCCTGACCTCGGCCGCGCCGTCGGGCGGGGCGACCACGACGATGACCTGGACGGCCCGGGCCGCGGCCATCGCGCGGACCGCGTGGACGAGGATCGGCACCCCGCCAAGGGTGCGCAGCGCCTTGGGCGCGCCGGGGCCGAGCCGGACGCCACGTCCGGCGGCGGGAATGACAGCGGCGGTACGCAGGTTTGTGTCCTTGTGTCAGATGGGTATCGCACTCAGAGTGCCTGGCGCGGTGTTCCTCCGGACCCCTTCCGTGACCTCCGGAGGACCTTCGCTCGCCCGGCACGAGGGGCATGCCGTGGCATCAGCATGCCGCAGCACCCGGTCATCCTGCTCAACCGGGTGCCGCGGCAGGTCCCCCGGGGGTGGCCGGGGGTGCGTCTGCGTAAGTCGGTACGTCACATGGGGCGGCGTGGGGTCTCACACCGGCAAGGACGCGACACGAGAACGTCCGAAAAGGGACGGTCTTACGACGCGAGGACCTCGTCGAGCAGAGTCTCGGCCTTGTCCTCGTTGGTGTTCTCGGCCAGTGCGAGTTCGCTGACCAGGATCTGTCGCGCCTTGGCGAGCATGCGCTTCTCACCCGCCGACAGGCCGCGCTCGCGCTCGCGCCGCCACAAGTCGCGCACGACCTCCGCGACCTTGATGACGTCGCCGGACGCGAGCTTCTCCAGATTTGCCTTGTAGCGGCGGGACCAGTTGGTGGGCTCCTCGGTGTACGGCGCGCGCAGCACCTCGAAGACCCGGTCCAAACCGTCCTGACCGACCACGTCGCGTACGCCGACGAACTCCGCATTGTCCGCGGGCACGCGTACCGTCAAGTCGCCCTGGGCGACCTTGAGCACCAAGTAGGTCTTGTCCACGCCTTTGATCTGGCGAATTTCGATCGCTTCGATCAGCGCGGCCCCGTGATGGGGATAGACCACGGTGTCGCCAACCTTGAACGTCATGTGACAGGTACCCCTTCCGTGGCTATCCAGGGTAACACGGGAACGGCGTCTTCTGAATGGCGTTTCCGCAGGTCAGGGCATATCTCGGGGCTTGACAACCGCCCCCGGAACGTGCTGGAGGGGGCGCCCGCGACGGGGTATTCGCAGGTCGGAGCCGGTATACGCCGGGCCCGAAACGTACCCGTTACAGCCCCGAACGGCCCCGAACAACGGGCGATACGTCCCGATTTGTCGCCTCCACCGGAGTGCACCATCGCTACGCCGTTCGGGCCGGTGGCCGGTTACCGGCCGTCCGAAGATCGAATTTTGCCCGATCATGGAAAAGGCCCCGTGACCGATCTTGGGGCGCGCCGGTAATCAACGCGCCCTAATGGCGGGGCCGGTGCGCGGCCGAGGGCGTGGCGTCGGTAATGTAAGGCCGCTGGAAGATCTTCCGTACCCTGCCCAAGGAGATGCCGCCGCCGTGGTCCGCAGCATCCGTCGCGGCGCTCTCGCCGCCGTACTCGCGCTCTCGCTCGCGCCTCTCGCCGCCGCCTGTTCGGCCGGCAACGACGCGGCGACGCTGGAGGTTCACCCGGACAGCGACTCGGGGTCGACGGGGAACGTGAAGGTGCAGAACGCCTTCGTGCTCACCGACCCGAGCGGACCGGCGACCCTCACCGCCCGCCTGTTCAACAACGGCTCCTCCGCCCAGAGCCTGCAGTCCGTGCAGATCGGCGGGACCACGATGGCCACGCTCAAGGGCGCGCACGGCGGGTCGACGATCAGCGTGCCGGCGCACGGCAGCGTGCTGATCGGCGGCAAGGGCAACCCCGCAGCGGTCCTGCCCGGGCGGAACGAGGCGCTGCGCGACGGCGACGTCCAGAACGCGGTCTTCTCCTTCAGCTCGTCCGGCGCGGTGAAGATGGAAGTCAACGTGACGCCGGCGAGCAGTTACTTCGCGCCGTACGGGCCGGGTTCGCTGCCCACGACGACCGCGCCGACGACGCCGACGACGGGTTCCACGCCGACCGGCTCGCCCGGGTCGTCCGACAAGACCTCCGGCAAGTCCTCGGACAAGACGTCAGGCAAGTCGTCCGGCAAGTCCTCGGACAAGACGTCCGGCACCTCGACGGGCACGCCGACCGGCACGGAGACGCCCAAGGCGTAGGCACGCGCAGGTAGACGACGTAAGGGGCTCGACACCAGGTGTCGAGCCCCTTACCGTTCGCGGCGCGCCGGGCCGGCCTACGGCTCGAACTTGTACCCGAGGCCGCGGACCGTCACCAGGTAGCGCGGCGCGCCCGGGTCCGGCTCGATCTTCGCCCGCAGTCGCTTGACGTGGACGTCGAGGGTCTTGGTGTCGCCGACGTAGTCCGCGCCCCAGACCCGGTCGATGAGCTGCATCCGGGTGAGCACGCGCCCGGCGTTGCGCAGCAGCATCTCCAGCAGGTCGAACTCCTTCAGCGGGAGGTCCACCTTGCCGCCGCCGACGGTCACCACGTGCCGGTCCACGTCCATCCGGACCGGACCGGCCTCCAGGGCGGCCGGCGAGATCTCCTCCGGCTCGCCCCGGCGGCGCAGCACCGCACGGATACGGGCGACCAGCTCCCGGGAGGAGAAGGGCTTGGTCACATAGTCGTCGGCACCTATTTCCAGGCCGACCACCTTGTCGATCTCGCTGTCCTTGGCGGTCACCATGATCACCGGGACATTGGACTTGAGCCGAAGCTGGCGGCAGACCTCGGTGCCGGGCAGGCCCGGCAGCATCAGGTCGAGCAGTACCAGGTCGGCGCCGTTGCGCTCGAACTCGTCCAGCGCGTCGGGCCCGGTCGCGGAGATCGCGACCTCGAAGCCCTCCTTGCGGAGCATGTACGACAGCGCGTCGCTGAAGGACTCTTCGTCCTCTACGACGAGTACGCGGGTCACGGGAGGACCTCCGGGGCGGGGATGTGTTCGGGGAGGGTCTGGAAGAGCTTGTCGTCCGTCGGCTCGTCGACGGCGTCGTCGTACTGCTCGTCCGGGTCGGAACGGGCGGACGGGTGGGACCGTTCCGGCTGGTGGGGCAGGTCGGAGCGGTCGGATCGGTCCGATCCGGAGCCCGGTTCCGGGGGACGGCCGCGGGCTGCCTCGGGCAGGCGCAGCGTGAAGGTGGAGCCCTGTCCCTCGGCGCTCCACACCGTGACCTCCCCGCCGTGCGAGGCAGCCACGTGTTTGACGATGGACAGTCCGAGACCGGTGCCGCCGGTGGCCCGCGAGCGCGCCGGGTCGACCCGGTAGAAGCGCTCGAAGACCCGTTCGCGGTCCCGCTCGGAGATGCCGATGCCCTGGTCGGTCACGGAGATCTCGATCAGATCCCCGCCGGCCGCGCTGATCCGGCGGCCGGCGATGCCGACCCGGGTGCGGGCCGGACTGTAGTTGACGGCGTTCTCGACGAGATTGCCGAGGGCGGCGGCGAGCTGGCCCCGGTTGCCCCAGATGAAGAGATCGGGGGTGGTGCCGGTGGCCATGGTGATCTGCTTGGAGTTGGCGGGCTGCCGGCAGCGGTCGACGGCCTCGGCGACGAGGTCGTCCACGGCGACCGGCTCGGCGTCGACGAGGGCGTCGTCGTCCTGGACCCGGGACAGGTCGATGATCTCCTGCACCAGGCTGGTCAGCCGGGTGGCCTCGATCTGCATGCGGCCGGCGAAGCGGTTGACCGCCTCGGGGTCGTCGGACGCGTCCATCACCGCTTCGGAGAGCAGCGAGAGGGCGCCGACCGGGGTCTTCAGCTCGTGGCTGACATTCGCCACGAAGTCGCGGCGCACCGCCTCGATCCGGCGGGCCTCGGTCAGGTCCTCCACCAGCAGCAGCACCAGCCGGGAGCCCAGCGGGGCGACCCGGGCGGAGACCGCCAGCCCCTCGCCCCGCCCGGCACCGCGGCGTGGCAGGTCCAGCTCGACCTGGCGTATCTCACCGTCCCTGCGGGTCTCGCGGGCCATCTGGAGCATCTGGTCGACGGCCAGCCGGCCGCCGCGGACCAGCCCGAGGGCGTACGCCGCCGAGCTGGCCTTGACCACGGTGTCGCCTTCGTCGAGGACGACGGCGGAGGAACGGAGCACGGACAGGACGGTGTCCACGCCCGGCGGTAGTACAGCGGTCATGTTGTCGGTCCGTTGCGCTTTGCGGGTGGGCCGGGCCTGTTCCCGCTCGCTCCACCGGAACGCGAGTACGGCGCTGGCGCCGGTCAGGAGACCGGCTATCGCGCTGGCGGCGGCTACTGCCGCGTTCACGTCCACACCTACAGGTTAGGTGGCCTGCTCAATTGCTTTACAACCCCGGGAGCGAGCTCTCGGATGTACGTTGCCAAGAGTTCACCTTGAGGAAGGTCCTGATTCATCTGCGAGGCGCGATCGGTACGCGTACACCCATCAGCGTGTGAGCGTGGAGGAGAAGCCTCTCTTTTGAGCACAGTTTCTGAGCACACGTTTCGGCCACGGCATGTGTGCCCTCGGCCTGTACGGAAGGAAAGCGATGCGGGACGCATACCACGAGGAGCTTGACTCGATCGGTGACGGGCTGGTCGAGATGGCCCGGCTGGTCGGGTCCGCGATCGGCCGTGCCACCACCGCGATGCTGGACGCGGACCTCAAGGTCGCGGAGAGCGTGATCGCCGCGGACGAGAAGGTCGACGACCTCCAGCGCGAGCTGGAGAACCGCGCGATCACGCTGCTCGCCCGGCAGCAGCCGGTCGCCACCGATCTGCGGATCGTCGTGACGAGCCTGCGGATGAGCGCCGACCTGGAGCGCTCGGGCGACCTGGCGCGGCACGTGGCCAAGCTCGCCCGGCTGCGCTTCCCGGAGTCGGCCGTGCCGCGCGACCTGCACAGCACCATCCTGGAGATGGGCCAGCTCGCGCAGCGGCTGATGGCGAAGGCCGCCGAGGTGATCATCACCAAGGACGTCGACGACGCGCTCCAGCTCGAAGCGGACGACGACCGCATGGACGAGCTGCACCGCACGCTCTTCCAGCACCTCCTCGACGACCGCTGGAAGCACGGCATCGAGACCGCGGTCGACGTCACACTGGTCGGCCGGTACTACGAGCGCTTCGCCGACCACGCGGTCTCGGTCGCCAAGCGGGTGGTCTACCTGGTGACGGGCGAGCACGCGGACGAGCTGAGCCCGACCCCGACGTCGGTCGAGGGCGCGTAACGGCGGGGGCGCGTCTTACGGTGAGGCGCGTCCTACGGCGGGCCGGTCAGCGGCTCCGGGCCGGCGGCGGCGCACGGCAGGGCCCCCGGGCCCGGGTCCGGGTCAACGGTCGACGGTCCCGGCCCGGGGCCGGCGGCGTGGCGCGCGTGGCGGCCAGGCGGAGGGGGCGCGCGCGGCGTCGGCGCCTGCCCGGGATGCGCTCGTGCGCCCTTGAACACCGGAACACGCCGGGGTTCACTGGTGGTCAGGCAAGCCTGAGGAGGGTGTCACCGATGCCGCAGTCCCCCACCCCACCGCCCGTACGCGACCGCGACCGCCCCGCGCCAGAGAACGCGTCCCCCCTGCGCACCCCGCTCCCCCTGGTCGCCGCCTGCGGCTGCGGCTCGGGCTGCGGCTGCGGCTGCCAGTCCGGCAGCCCCTGCCAGTGCAGCGGCTGCTCCCACTAGGTCCTCCCACCAGCACGCGTATCCAGGCTCCGCCCGGTCGACCGGGCGGAGCCCACGCATGCCGGGGCCGGCAGCCCAGCGGGCCGGTGCAGCCGCGGCGGCGTACGTCCGCGCGGGAGCCAACCAGCCGTCACGTCGGCGGTGAGCTGTCGCCCGCGAGGCATGAGGTGGATCTGGGGCCAGCACACGACCAGCGAGGCGGAGCGCGCCGAGATCGCCGCCTCGCCACTGCGGGCCGCCACCGAGCAACCGGCCGGCCTGCCCCCGGTCCTGGTGCTCACCGGCAAGGCGGACGTGCTGCGCGCCGCTGTCCGCTACCAGCGGCGTCATCCCCGACTCCGTAATGGTCGACGCTCTCCGCGAAACCCACGCCGCCCAGGCCGCGATCACCCTCACCGCCACCACCCTCCACGACGCGTTTCATGCCTGACCCCACCCCGCCACCCAGCTCCGACAGGGGAAATCACAACGGCGGTGGCGGCGCGCAACGCTTCCGCTGCCGCCGTCGCCTGAACTCCCCGACGGGGATCGGAAGTGCCACGAGCAGGGGAATGCAGGCCACTTGCCGCCACGACTCGCCAAAGACCCACCGATCCACGGCGACACAGAAAACAGCCCAGGCGCACAACGCAATGATCAGCAGACGCCAACGCCTTCGCTCGCCCATCCCATCCCCCACCGCCCGACCCGCGCGAGACCCCTCCCCGAACGCACGCCGGCGCAGGCACCTGCCTACTGGCTCCCCTGCCTGCGCCACAACCAAGCCTCAGGAAAGGGAGGTTCCCGCGTCCGTCGCCGGCACCGCCACGCCTGCCGGCCCACAGACGGCCCCGGACACGCGCATGCCCCCTTCCCGCGGACGAACCCGCAGGCAGGGGGCATGCGGGGTGGAAGGGCTACTTCTTGCCCTGGTTCTTGACCGCTTCGATCGCGGCGGCCGCGGCGTCGGGGTCGAGGTAGGTGCCGCCGGGGGTGACCGGGCGGAAGTCGGTGTCGAGGTCGTAGGCGAGGGGGATGCCGGTGGGGATGTTCAGGCCGGCGATGTCGGCGTCGGAGATGCCGTCGAGGTGCTTGACGAGGGCCCGCAGCGAGTTGCCGTGGGCGACCACGAGCACGGTGCGGCCGGTGAGCAGGTCGGGCACGATGCCGTCGTACCAGTACGGGAGCATCCGCTCAACGACGTCCTTGAGGCACTCGGTGCGGGGACGCAGCTCCGGCGGGATCGTGGCGTAGCGCGGGTCGTCGGACTGGGAGTACTCGGCGCCGTCGGCGAGCACCGGCGGCGGGGTGTCGTAGGAACGGC
The DNA here is from genome assembly GCF_040702025.1 of Streptomyces sp. NPDC088194. Classification (NCBI taxonomy): domain Bacteria; kingdom Bacillati; phylum Actinomycetota; class Actinomycetes; order Kitasatosporales; family Streptomycetaceae; genus Streptomyces; species Streptomyces sp. NPDC088194. The sequence goes on from NZ_JBFBIV010000040.1 coordinate 39,714, forward strand.
GCCAGAGCATGAACTGCTCCTCGCCGAACTCCGCGAGGGTCTGCGCCTTGTCCTTGCCCTGGAGGGCGCCGTAGTGCCGCTCGTTCAGCCGCCAGGAGCGCCGCACCGGGACCCACAGCCGGTCGGCCGCCTCCAGGGCGAGCTGGGAGGTGCGGATCGCGCGCTTGAGTACGGAGGTGTGCAGCACGTCGGGGAGCAGGCCGGCGTCCTTGAGCAGCTCGCCGCCCCGGACCGCCTCCTTCTCACCCTTGTCGTTGAGGTTGACGTCCACCCAGCCGGTGAAGAGGTTCTTCGCGTTCCACTCACTCTCGCCGTGGCGGAGCAGGATCAGCTTGTACGCAGCAGCAGCCATGCCTCTGAGCGTAATGGAAATCGAGTGGCGCCCCGCGACCGGCCTATGTAATCTGCGCATCGTGAGAGCGACTATTACATCGACGGTGCGGGAGACCATGTCGGGGCTGCCCCGGCAGTTCTGGTGGTTGTGGACAAGCACCCTGGTCAACCGGCTGGGCGGCTTCGTCGCGACCTTCCTCGCGCTGTACCTGACGGCGCAGCGCGGCTACTCCCCTTCGTACGCCGGGCTGGTGGCCGCGCTCTACGGCCTGGGCGGGGCCGGCGGCGCCGTGCTCGGCGGGGTGCTGGCCGACCGGATCGGGCGCCGGATCACCCTGCTCACCGCGCAGGTCGGCGCCGCCGCGGCCACCGCCGTGCTCGGCCTGGTCACCGCACCGCTCGCCGTCGCCGCGGTCGCCGCGCTCCTCGGCCTCGTCGGCAACGCCTCCCGCCCCGCGCTCTCCGCGATGATCTCCGACCTGGTGCCGCCGGAGGACCGGGTGCGCGCGTTCTCCCTCAACTACTGGGCGATCAACATAGGGTTCGGCGTCTCGGCGGCCGTCGCGGGCTTCGTCGCCGCCGAGGGCTACCTCTGGTTGTTCCTCGGCGACGCGGTCACCACGCTGCTGTGTGCGCTGGTGGTCTTCGCCAAGGTCCGGGAGACGCTGCCGAACGACGTGCCGAGCGCCGCGCCGAGCACCGCGCCACGGGCCGCGCCGCACGCCACGTCGGGTGCCGCGCCCGGCCGCAGGGCCGCACGCACCGCCGCAGCCGGGAAGCGCGATCCGCGCACCACCACCGGCCCCGCCCGCCCGATCACCCTCGCCGACGTCGCCCGCGACCGCCGCTTCATGGCCGTGGTCGGCCTGACCTTCCTGGTCGGCGCGGTGATGCAGCAGGGCTCCTCCACCCTCGCGGTCGACATGGGCGCCGACGGCTACTCCGCGCGGCAGTACGGCCTGGTGATCGCGCTGAACGGCCTGGTGATCGTGCTGCTCCAGATCCCGCTCACCCGGGCACTGCGTTCGCGCAGCGCGGCCGGCCTGCTGGCCACGGGGTCGCTGCTGATGGCCTGGGGGTTCGGGGCCACAGCCTTCGCCGGGTCCGTGGCGGTCTACGCGCTGACCGTCGTGATCTGGACGGTCGGCGAGATCGTGCACGCCCCCGCGTCCATGTCGGTGGTCGCCGACCTCGCCCCCGCCTCCGCGCGCGGCCGCTACCAGGGCATGTTCTCCCTGTCCTGGTCCGCCGCCGCCTTCGCCGGGCCGCTCGCGGGCGGCGTCACCCTGGACCACCTCGGGCGGGGCGCCGTCTGGTGGGGATGCGCGGCCGTCGGCACCCTGGCGGGCGCGGGCTACTACGGCCTGCTCCGTACGCGTACGTCGCCGCTTCTCGCGGAGGTGCCCGCTCCGGCGGCGCCGCTCGCCGCACAGACGCCAACACCCGTCGCGCCGACCGGGAACGACCTCGACCCGGTCTGACCGCACCGCCTCCGCACTGCCCTCGCACCGCCTCCGCACCGCCTCCGCCCGCCCCGCCACGCACCCCCGTCACGCACCCCCGTCACGCACCCCCGCGACGCACCCCCGCCACGCACCCCCGTCACCGCAGCAGTTCGCGCTGCGCCCGGTACAGATCCGCGGGGACGTCCGCGGCCGGACCGGGGGCACCGTAGGACTGGAGCCTGGTGTCGAGCGGGCCGGCGAAGTCGGGGGTGTCGGTCTGGGCGAACTCGGTGACCTCGGAGACCGCGACCGTCGCGCTGCGCGGGGCGACCTCGTCGATGCGGACGCAGCCCGCCCGGCCGTTGGTGACGGTGATGTTCCAGTGGGTGAACCGGGCGCCGTAGAGCGGCCCGGCGGTCAGGTCGCCACCGTGCCGGCCGTCGTTCTCGCAGCTGATGTCGGTACGCACGCAGGCGAACGGCAGCCCGCGATGGGTGTCGAAGGTCCCCATCTCCATCCGCCCGCCCGCCCAGACGTTGTAGGACGACAGCCCCTCCACGTTGATGCCGTGCAGTTGGGCGTCGGGCGGGGCCGGGGTGGTGCGGCGCTCGACGGCGAAGTCGGTGACGAGGTTGTCGTGCGAGCCCTCGCGGCAGGCGTACGCGTGGTGGCAGCCGCGGCCGGCCACGCGGGTGCGCCGGAAGGTGGTGGCCTTCGCCGCGACCATCAGAAAGCCGTTGTCGACGTCGACCGCGTGCACATCGTCCACCCAGCAGTCCCAAGTGCATTGCGCGGCAAGGCCGTTCCAGCCCCGGTCCCGCAGGTGCGGGCCCTGCTCGCCGGCCGCCGTCGCGATCGTCAGGCCCTCCACTCCGGAGCCGGTCAGCGGCCGCACGCAGGTGGTGAACGTCGGTTGCCACTCCGAGCGGGTGTCCAGCGGCAGCGGCCGGTCGAGGCCGATCTCGTCCCCGTCGACGGACACGATCCGCACCGGCCACTCGTACGGCAGGTACGACAGCAGCTTCGTCTTGTCCGACCAGTCGTACGCCGCCGCGCCCGGCACGTCGCCGGCCATGTGCCGCAGCAGGCCATGGGACGGGGTGTCGGCGTACTGCAGCAGGACCCGGTCGCCGGCCCGCAGCGACGAGGGGTCGTCCACCCGCACGCTCCAACTACCCTGCCGGGACTGCGTGGTGACCCGGGCCAGCGGCTCGAAGTCCGTTCGGCGGTTGCCGGTCCAGCCCTCGAACGGCCAGTCCCGCTCGCGGATCGCGCCGGTCAACTCGCGGTAGCGGGCCGCCGGACACATCCAGACCAGGCCGCCCGCCCACGACCAGCTGGACTTGTCGCCGCCGTACCTGCTGCCGTAGCCACCGACGATCTCCTCCAGCGGGCGGGTCGCGTACAGCGTGGTCCGCCCGCTGCCCGCGCCCCGCAGCGTGGTGCCGCTCCAGCCGACCTGCACCACGTCGTCGATCCGGTACGTGCCGGGGCCCAGCAGCACCGCCCCGCCGCCGGACTCCCCCACCTCACGCAGCGCCCGGTTGATCGCGGGCGCCGCGTCCGCCGTGCCGTCCGCCCGCGCACCGAACTCCTCGACGCGCGCCCGGAGTTGGCGCCGGGGGAAGTCGGTGGCACCGTCCGCGCAGCCGGCCTGCGCCACGTAGGGGATCTGCGGGTGCGCGTAGGGATTCGCCGCGAACTCCGCCCACATCCCGCCGCCCGGGTGCTCCGCCATGGCCCCGCCCTTCCACCGAGTTCATGAATCTGAATACGATTCACTCATGCGTCCGCCGGTACGATACGCGGGATGACTTCCGACGGGAACGGGTAAGACCCGCCTGCCGCGGACTCCTCCAGCAGACGTGGACGTCTGGGGAGAGGGCGGGCGCCGGGGTGGGCGGCGGCCCGCTACTCCTCGGAGGACGGCTTGGTCAGGTGGGTGAACGCGTCCAGGTTTCGGGTGGACTCGCCGCGGGCCACCCGCCAGGCGTACTCCTTGCGGATCGCGGACGCGAAGCCGAGTTCGAGCAGCACGTTGAAGGAGCCGTCCGCGTTCTCCAGGACCGCGCCCAGGAGCCGGTCGACCTCCGCCGGGGTGACGGCGGCCAGCGGGAGCCGGCCGGCGAGGTAGACGTCGCCGAGCCGGTCGATGGCGTAACCGACGCCGTACGTACGGAGGTTGCGTTCGAGCAGCCAGCGGTGGAAGGCGTCGTGGTTCTCGTCGGGGTGGCGGATCACGAAGGCGTTGAGGGAGAGGGTGTGCTCGCCGACGATGAGCTGGGTGGTGGTGGACAGCTTGCGGGTGCCCGGGAGTTGGGTGACGTACGTGCCCACGCGGGGTGACTCCCACGGGAGTTCGGCCTCGCGCAGCGCCTGCTCCACCGCCGCCCGGGCGCGGGCGGCGGCCGGCGACGGCGCACGGCCGGCGTCCGCGGGCTCCGGCGGCTCGGCAGACCCCTCCGGCGCGGAGGGCACGGAGGACGCGGACGGCGCGGAGGACGCGGACGGCCCGCCCGGCGCGCTCGGCGCGGAGGACTCCGTGGACTTCGGGGGCTCCGTGGACTCGGGGTGCTCCGGGGAAGCGTCAGCCATGGGCCGATCGTAGGTGACGCCGGTGCTCCTGCTGCGCCGCCGCGTACACCTCGGCCGTGTCCGCCGCCGCGGCGCCCCAGCCGAAGCCGCGGGCGTGCCGGGCCGCTGCCGCGCCGAGGTCGTCCGCGAGGTGCGGGTGGTCGACGAAGCGCCGCAGCGCCTCGGCGTAGTCCCGCGGGTCGTGCCCGGGGACGAGGAAGCCGGTGCGGCCGTCGGCGACCGCGACCGGCAGCCCGCCGACCGCGGCGGCGACCACCGGGGTGCCGCACGCCTGCGCCTCGATCGCGACCAGCCCGAAGGACTCGCTGTAGGACGGCATGACCAGGACCGTCGCCGCGCGGTACCAGTCCGCGAGCCGCGCCTGGTCCACCGGCGGCTGGAACCGGATGACGTCGCACACGCCGAGCCGCGCGGCCAGCTTGTGCAGCGCCTCGGGCTTGGCCAGCCCGCTGCCGCTGGGGCCGCCGACGATCGGCACGACCAGCCGCTCGCGCAGCGCCGGGTCGCGCTCCAGCAGCACCGCCACGGCGCGGACCAGCACGTCGGGCGCCTTCAGCGGCTGTATCCGCCCGGCGAAGAGCGGGATCACCGCGTCCTGCGGCAGCCCGAGCCGGGCCCGGGCGGCGGACCGCCCGCCGGCGTCGGGCCGGAAGCGGTCGAGGTTCACACCGGGGTGGACGACGGCGACCTTGCCGGGCGCCGCGTCGTAGTGCCGCGCCAGCTCGGCGGCCTCCTCGTCGGTGTTCGCGATCAGCCGGTCAGCGGCCGCCACCACCTGCGTCTCGCCGATCACCCGGGCGGTCGGCTCGGGGCAGTCGTCGGCGGCGAGCGCGGCGTTCTTCACCTTGGCCATGGTGTGCATGGCGTGCACCAGGGGTACGCCCCAGCGCTCGGCGGCCAGCCAGCCGACATGGCCGGAGAGCCAGTAGTGGGAGTGCACCAGGTCGTAGTGCCCCGGGCGGTGACCGGCCCACGCCTGCATCACGCCGTGCGTGAACGCGCAGAGCTGGGCCGGCAGGTCCTCCTTGGCGAGCCCTTCGTACGGGCCGGCGTCCACGTGCCGCACCAGCACGCCGGGGGCCAGCTCGACCGCGGGGGGCGCGCCGCCGGTGGTGGCCCGGGTGAAGATCTCCACCTCGATGTCCCGCTCGGCCAGCCGTCTGGCCAGCTCCACGATGTACACGTTCATGCCGCCGGCGTCGCCGGTGCCCGGCTGGTGCAGAGGAGAGGTGTGCACGCTCAGCATCGCCACCCGCCGTACCCGGCGCCCGACCGTCCACCGCTTGTGCGGGGTTCCGCGGCGCGCGCCGAGCCGGGACGTGTACGTGGTCACCATGCGATCCTTCCGGCAGCCGTACCCCCGTCGTCAACCTCGCACAACACCGGAATGTGCGATTCCATTTCCGATCTTCCGCACCGATGTCAGGTCGTTACCACGGCGCCCGGGGCCACGATCGGCATGACCCACGTGACCGGCCATGACCGTACCCGTGCCGGTACGACGACGGCGTGACCGTGCGCTCCCTCGCGCGAAGCCCCGTGCCCGGCGGCCGGCGCCCGGTGTATCGCGCGGCCGGGCCCTTCGCGGGGCGCATGCCCCCGGTCCGCCCGTTCACGCTCGTCCGGTCCGCCCGTTCACGCTCGTCTACCCTCGTGCCCATGAGCGGCGGGCGCGCGGCGGGCGCGGTGGGCACGGTGACCAGGGGCACCACCAACCCCAACCGCCTGCGCCGGATGGACCGCTGGATCGCCGCCACTCTCGCCCGGGAGCTGCGCGGCGCCGCCGACCCGCTCGCCGTCGACCTCGGATACGGCGCCGCGCCCTGGACCGCCGTCGAGCTGCTGACGCGGCTGCGCCGGGTACGGCCGCAGGCCGAGGTGGTCGGCGTCGAGATCGAGCCCGCCCGGGTCGCCGCGGCACTCCCCTATACCCGCGACGGCCTGACCTTCCTGCACGGCGGCTTCGAACTCCCGCTGCCCGGCGGCCGCCGCCCCCTGCTGATCCGCGCGGCGAACGTGCTGCGCCAGTACGACGAGGCCGAGGTGGCCGGCGTCTGGGCCGCGCTACGGGCCCGGCTGGCACCCGGCGGCCTGCTGGTCGAGGGCACCTGCGACGAGATCGGGCGCCGGCACGTCTGGGTCGCGCTCGGCCCGGAGGGTCCGCGCAGCATCACCTTCGCGACCCGGCTCGGCTCGCTCCACCGCCCGTCCGACCTCGCGGAGCGCCTCCCCAAGGCGCTCATCCACCACAACGTGCCGGGCGAACCCGTCCACGCCTTCCTCACGGCGTTCGACCGCGCCTGGGCGTCCGCGGCGCCCCTCTCCTCGCTCGGCGCGCGGCAGCGCTGGATCAGGGCGGTACGCGACCTGCGCGACCAGGGCTGGCCGGTGCTCGACGGCCCCACCCGCTGGCGCCAGGGCGAGATCACGCTGGCGTGGGAGTCCGTCGCGCCGTGAGAGGCCGCGCCTCGCGGGGTCCGGGGCGCCCCGAGAAGGACCCCGGACCCGGAAGAGGGTCGCGTACGCCACACGGTTGCACCCGTCACGCGTGACCTTGGTCATGGGCGGATACCCCCATTGGCTCCCAAACCGCCCGCCCGTACCGGCATATGGCACGGGGGATTCACTTTCGGCACTCCCGTCCCGTCCGCTTGAACCACTAGGGTCGCCAGACCGAGACCTCAGGGGGAGGGAAGGAGCCGAGTGATGTCCGCTGCCAGGCGCGGCACCGAACGGCCCTCGGACACCCACCGCGGTGCCCAGGGCCGTGCAGGCGTGCCCGCGGACGCCTCGACGCGGCACGACGCTCCCCAGGAGCCCCCGGCGCCGGACCCGGCACCGGCCTCCTCGTCCGATCCGGCGCCCGCAGGCGCGACCGCTGCCGGCTCCACCTCCACCGGCTCCACCGCCGCCGGTCAGACGCTGGCGCTGCCCCGGCAGCGCCAGGACACCGTCCCGGACCCGCTCGTACTGACCCTGCTGGTGATCGGCGACGACCCGGCCGGCGCGTTCACCGCGCCCTACTTCCACGAGTCGGGCGGCCCCCGTATCCGCGTGCTGCGGGCGCGCAACCTGACCGCGGCGGGGCGGCTGCTCACCGACGACGTGCACTGCATCCTGCTCGATCTGCCGGACGTGCTCGGCGGCCTCCAGCAGGTGCTGCGGCTGGCGCCGGGCACCGCGGTCCTCGTCCTCACCGACGGCACGGACGACGGGGAGACCGCCGCCGAGGCGGTCCGGGTCGGCGCGCAGGACCATCTCGTACGGGACAGCGTGGACGGTGGGACCGTCACCCGCGCCGTGCGCTACGCGGTGGAGCGCAAACGCGCCGACCTCGCGCAGCGCCAGCTCACCCAGACCCGGCTGCTCGCCCAGGAGAACCGGCGGTTGGAGCGCGGGCTGCTGCCCACCCCGCTGCTGGAGGGCGCGACCGGGCTGCGGTTCGCCTCGCGCTACCGGCCGGGCCGCAGCCGGGCCCTGCTCGGCGGCGACTTCTACGACACGGTGCGCACCCCCGACGGGACCGTGCACGCGATGATCGGCGACGTGTGCGGGCACGGCCCGGACGCTGCCGCGCTCGGCGTGGAACTGCGGATCGCCTGGCGGGCGCTGACCTTCGCCGGGCTGGGCGGCGAGGAACTGCTGCGCACCATGCAGGACGTGCTGGTGCACGAGCGGGCCGACGAGGAGATCTTCGCCACGTTGTGCGGGGTCGACATCGCGCCGGACGGCCGCTCGGCCGAGCTGCACCTGGCCGGGCACCCGGCCCCGATGCTCGCCGCCCCCGACCGGCCGCCGGCGTTGCTGCCGTTCGAGGCGGGCGGGCCGGCGCTCGGGCTGCTGCCGGACGCCTCCTGGGACCGGATCGGGGTCCGGCTGGACGGCGAGTGGTCGCTGATGCTCTACACCGACGGCCTGATCGAGGGCCGGATCGGCAAGGGCACGCAGCGGCTGGGCCAGGAGGGCATGATCGGGCTCGCCGGGCAGCTGATGGCCGCGGGCCTCGGCGGTGAGGAACTGCTGGACGCGACCATGGCGAAAGTGCGCGAACTCAACGGTGGTGAGCTGACGGACGACGTGGCCGTGGTGCTGCTGGAGCGGCAGGCGTAGGACCCGGTACGGACTCTCAGCGGCGGCCGTTGTACGGGCCGTACGGGCCGTCGCTGCTGCTGCCCCCGCTGCGGCTGCCGCCACGGCGACCGAAGCGGCCACCGCCGCCACCGGCGCTACGCCCACGGCCGCTGACGGCGCGGACCGCCGGGCGGACGTCGACCATGTACACGATCACGGCGATCAGGCCGATGACCGGCAGGAACGACATGATGCTGAACAGCTTCATCACCGCGGCCGCGATGCCGAGGATGATCAGCCAGAACGCCTTGGTGTTCTTGTCCGCTGCCCGATAGGCGTCCTCACGACGGATCGCCGCGTCGACGAACGCGAAGAGCGCGAAGAGGAAAAGCGCCAACGAGATCAGGCCGACCACCGAAAAGAACGCTGTGATCAGCAAGTCGTCCACCGCCTCTCAGTCACTGTCTGGTCATGGCCACCGTACCGGTCCTACCCACCTAACGGACCGGGCGCGCATCCGGTGCCCGGTCCATCGGTCGGTCTTCACCTCGTGCGGCCCCGGTCGGTCCCGGTCGGCCGCGCCGAGGCGGGCGGGTCACTCCGCCGGCTTGCGCGGGGTGGTACGGCGCTGGGCGGCCGGCTTCTTCGGGGCGGCGGGCTTGGGGGCCTCGGTCGCGGCCTTGCCCGACTGCGGCTTCGGCTTGGCGGCGGACGCCGAGGCCGATCCGGATGCCGAGCCGGACTTCGACGTGTGCCCCACGGCGGGAAAGTCCACGACCTCGTCGGCCGGCTCGCCACGCCACTTCGCCACGGCGTCCTTGCCGCGCACGGCCAGCTCGTCGTACGTCTCGCGGGTGCGCACCGCGTACTCCGCGGCGCGGCCGACGCCCTGGAGCGCGAAGCCCTGCACGGACTCGCCGATCTTGCGGAGGTCCGGCCGCAGCTCCTTCAGGTCCAGGTCGGAGAAGGTCTCGTTGAGCTTGCTCTGGGCGTCCTTGGCTCCCTCGGTGACGCGCTGCTGCACGTCCTTCGGGTCCGTCGCCCGCAGCTTCTCGAACCGCTCGGGCGCCTGCTCGCGCAGCTTCTCCAGCAGGCCCGGGACCTCCCGCAGCTTCTCCGCGGCCAGGTCCGCGGTGCCCGCGACCGCGTAGAGCGGGGTCGGGTTGCGCAGGCCCTTCACGATGTCATCGGTGATCGTCATTGCTCTCGTCCCTCTTCTTCCTTGCTTCGTCGCTTGCACGTCACTTGCTCATCGCTTGCTTAGTCACTCGTTCGGCGGTTGCCCGCCGGTCCTGCCGGGTGCTGCCCGGCCCGCCACCACCGAAGCGGCCGCCCCGTCCCGACCCGCTTCCCACGCGGCGCCCGTGCCGTCCGCCCCCTCAGGGGCCGCGGCGTTCTCCTTGCGGAAGGACTCGTAGATCTGGATCAGCACCTGCTTCTGCCGTTCGTTGATCGACGGGTCGGCCAGGATCGCCGCGGGCACCTCCAGCTCGTCCCGCTCCCGCGCGTCGAGCATTCCCGCCTGCACGTAGAGGGTCTCCGCCGATATCCGCAGCGCCTTCGCCAGCTGCTGCAGGATCTCCGCGCTCGGCTTCCGCAGCCCGCGCTCGATCTGGCTCAGATAGGGGTTCGACACCCCCGCGGCATCAGCGAGCTGCCGCAGGCTCAACTGCGCGCTGCGCCGCTGCTCCCGCAGGAACTCCCCCAGCTCGCCCACCTTCAACGCACCCATGTCCCCAGCGTGCCCCACCCTGCTAACTTTTGCAAGCAACCCGCTTGCAACTGTTTCCCTCCATCCGCGGCGGGGGCGTGACAGGGGTCGGTGGGGGTGGCACCGTGGGGCGGATGGGTGCGGATGAGGTGGTGACGGCGGAGGACGGGACGCGGTTGTGGGCGACCCGGGGCGGTGAGGGGGCCCCGGTGGTGTGCTGCCACGGTGGGCCCGGGTTGTGGGACTTCCTGGGGGACCTGGCCGGGCTGCTGGCGGACCGGGCCACCGTGTACCGCTGGGACCAGCGCGGATGCGGGCGGTCGCAGCGGCGCGGGCCGTACTCGGTCGCCCGGTCGGTGGCCGACCTGGATGCCGTACGGCGCCACTTCGGGCTGGAGCGGATGGCGCTCCTGGGGCATTCGTACGGGGCCCAACTGGCCCTTCAGTACGCGCTGGACCACCCCGAGCGGGTCAGCGCGCTGGTCTACGTCTCCGGCAGCGGGATCGACGCGCGCGACACCTGGCGGTCGGCCTACCACCGGAACCTGCGCGCCAACCTCGGTGCGGACGTGGACCGTTGGGAGGTGCTCGGCGACCGCGAGCAGCGCACCGAGGCGGAGATCCGGGAGTGGTGCGTGCTGCAGTGGTCGGCCGACTACGCCGATCGGGAGAAGGCGCGGGAACAGGCCGAGGAATCGGCCACACCCTGGTTCGGCGTCAACTTCGCCTGCAACGCGACCGTCAACGCCGACGTGAACCGCACCTCGGGCACACCCGAACTGCTCGCGGCCTGCCAGGAGTTGGAGGTGCCCGTGCTGATCGTGCACGGCGCCGAGGACATCCGGCCGGACTGGGCGCTCGACTCGTTGGAGCAGGCCCTCCCCCGGGTCTCCCGGACGCTGCTCGACGGCGCCGGCCACCTCCCCTGGGTGGAGCGGCCCCATGCGTTCCGCGCCGCGGTCGGCGACTTCCTGGCCCGCGAACTCCCTTTCAACGGAAGGTGAGTTCGCCGGCGCACCGACATGGCTCCGCCCGTGGACGCGGCGGTGCTACCGACCTTCGTGGCGCAGGGATCGCAGGGGTGGGGTGGTGAGAGCGGCGAGGCCGGCCAGGCAGGCGAGGGTGGCGCAGAGGGCGATCGCGGGTCTGGGGCCGGAGGCGTGTGCGAGCCAGCCGAGGGCGTTGTTGCCGACCACCAGGGCGAGGCTCTGGACGAGTGCGAGGAGCGACTGGACGCGGGACAGGTGCGTGTCGGGGGCGCCCGCGAGGACCAGGGGGCCCAGGTGGCAGGCGAACACGCCCGAGCCGGTGCCGACGAGGACGGCCGCGGCGACGGCGGCGGCCGGGGCGGACGCCGGAACGGCCGCGAGCGCGGCGGCTCCCACCGCCGCGGACACCAGCCCCAGGCCCGCGCCCGCGCCGATCCGCCGCAGCGGTCCGCGACGGGCGGCCACCAGCGCGGCCAGGAGTACGCCGGCGCCCTGACCGGCGGCGACCAGGCCCGCCGTACCCGGCCCCCAGCCGTCGGACCGCGCCAGCAGCGGCGCGAGCAGGCCGACCACGGGGAGCACTCCGGCGGCGGCCACGGCCGTCAGGAGCAGCGCGGGACGCAGCACGGGATCGGCCGCGGCCAGCCGCACCCCGCCGGCGATCCCCGCGAACAGGCTTTCCGTACAAGGGACTTCCCGACCCGGAACGTCCCGACGCTGGTCTTCCCGGCCCAGGGCTTCCCGACCCGGGACTTCCCCGCCCGGGTCCTCCCGACGCGGCGACCGTCGCGCCTCGGCGGCCGGCCGCACCCACGCCATGACGGCGAGGACCGCCGCGAACGTGGCCGCGTCGACCAGCGCGGTGCCGCTCAGGCCCGCCACCGCGACCAGCACCGCCCCCAGCGGAGCCCCGAGCAGGGCGGCGACCTGGCCGCCGGCCTGCCGCACGGCCAGCGCCCGGGGCAGTTGCTCCTTGCCCACCAGGCGGCGCGGCATGGACCCCGTCGCGGGCAGATAGAACGCGTCCACCGTCCCGACGACCGCGGCGAACCCGAGCAGCATCGCCGGCGGCGCGCCCCACGCCCGGCCCGCCACGGCGAGAGCGAGTACGGCCGCGAGCATCACCACGTCCCCGGCGATCATCACCCGGCGCGCCCCGAAGCGGTCCCCGACCGCCCCGCCCACCAGCAGGAACACGGCCCGGGGCAGCGTGATCGCGGTCAGCACCAGCGCGGCCGTCCGGCCGCCGCGCGCACTGGCCGCCCACCCCAGGGCGAAGGCGAGAGCCGCGTCACCTGCCAGCGAGGCCCGGGTCCCCGCGAGCCAGAGCAGGTACGACCGGGGAAGCGCCGTCCGCGCGGGAGGGGGGACGACCGGGTCGGTGGTGTCGAGTGAGGCCATGGCCGCCGACCGTAGGGCCCTCAAGTCGGTCGAGGGCCAGTCCGCGCTTCGCACCACGCACCGCGGGGAGTTCGCCCGCGCGGGTACGGGCACGCACCCGCAACGCGGTCCGGACGGCGCGCACCGCCCGAACCACGCCCCCCAACCACGCCCGCTACCTGCCGAGTTCGGCCGGCTCCGCGATCCGCGTCAGCTTCCGCGGGTCCCGCACCACGTAGATCCGGGTGATCCGCGCGTCCGCCACCACGAGGCTCACCGCGGCCGGCTCGCCGTCGAGCTCGATCCGGACCGCGGCCGCGCCGATGAGCCGCACCTTCGCCACACACACCTCACCGGGGTGGTGGGGGCCGTCGGCCCTCGCTCTCCGTCAGCGCTTGCGCGGCTGGTTGAAGCGCAGGAGGTTGCCGGCCGGGTCGCGGAAGGCGCAGTCGCGGACGCCGTACGGCTGGTCGACCGGCTCCTGGAGCACCTCGGCGCCCGCCGCGCGGATGCGCTCGAAGGTCGCGTCCACGTCGTCGGTGGCGAAGATCACGCCGCGCAGCATCCCCTTGGCGAGCAGTTCGGCCATCGCGTCCTTGTCGGCGGGCGAGGCGTTCGGGTTCGCGAGCGGCGGTTCGAGCACGATCTCCACGTCCGGCTGCGACGGCGAGCCGACCGTCACCCAGCGCATCCCCTCGAACCCGACGTCGTTGCGCACCTCGAGACCGAGCACATCGCGGTAGAACGCAAGCGCCTTGTCGTGGTCGTCGACGGCGATGAAGCACTGCGAAAGCCTGATGTCCATGGACTTCACGCTACGGGCGGGCGGCGGAATCCGCGCCTCCGCGCCCGGCCGGACCGTTGCGCACCGGCCGGGTGAGGATCTTGGCCACGCACGCCGGGATGGCCGCGCCCGGGTCATGGCTGCGGGCCCGGTACGCGCTCGGGCTCTCGCCGACCAGTTCGGTGAAGCGCGAGCTGAACGACCCCAGCGACGTACAGCCGACGGCGAAGCAGACGTCCGTCACGCTCAGGTCGCCCCGCCGCAGCAGCGCCTTGGCCCGTTCGATCCTGCGGGTCATCAGGTAGCTGTACGGGGTCTCGCCGAAGGCGGCGCGGAAGCTGCGGGAGAAGTGCCCGGGAGACATCAGCGCGACCCGCGCCAGCGCCGGCACATCGAGGGGCTGTGCGTAGTCGCGGTCCATCGCGTCTCTGGCCTTGCGGAGCCGGACGAGGTCCTCGATCGTCACCCGGCCAGTCTACGGCCGGCCCGCGGACCCACCGGGTGCGCCGCCCGGGCCGGTGAGGAGGGCCTCGGCGTGCTTGCGGAAGGCGGTCACCAGCCGGCTGTGGTCGCCGGCGCGGGTGGCCAGCACCACGTGGCTCGGTTCGACGCCTTCGAGCGGGATCAGGGCCAGGTCGGGGCGGGGGCCGATCGTGCCGGAGCCGAGCGGCACGATCGCCACGGCCTGCCCGGCGGCGATCAGCTCGATCTTGTCCTCGACGGAGTCCACCACGGGACCGCCGGGCGCGGAGCTGCCGTCGGGGCGGGGGTCGATCCGCCAGAAGGCGTTCCAGGCGGGGTCGGCGACGCGGGGCATGGGTTCGTCGGCGACGTCGTCGAGGGTGACCGACTCCCGCCCGGCGAGGCGGTGGTCGTAGGGCACCAGCAGGACGCGCGGCTCGTCGTAGAGGACCGTCACGTGCAGCCGGCCGGTGGCGAACGGCAGCCGGGTGACCACCGCGTCCACCCGGTGGTCGCGCAGGGCCTCACCCGCTTCGTGCCAGAGCAGGTGGTGGGTGCGCACGTCGGCGTCCGGGTGCTTGCGACGCAGCTCGCGCACGGCCGGGGTGATGATGATGTTCGTGATGTAGCCGATGGTGATACGGCTGGGCTCGGCGGCGGAGCGGGCCCGCGCTGAAGCCTGGGCGGCGGAGCGCAGCAGCGCCCGCGCGAGCGGGAGGAAGACCTCGCCGGCCCCGGTGAGCCGGCTGCCCTGCGGGGTGCGGTCCAGCAGGCGGGCGCCGACCTGCTCCTCCAGGCGGCTGATCTGGCGGCTCAGCGAGGACTGGGTGAGGTGGAGGGCCGCGGCGGCCCGCCCGAAGTGCCGGTGCTCGGCGACGGCGGCGAAGGAGCGCACGAGCCGCAGGTCGAGGTCCTCGCGAGGCACGGGCGGGTCTGTCATGACTTCAGCGTAGCGGCCGCACCTGGCCGCTTCACCGCTTGCCTACGGTCTGACCTGCGATGTTGCGAATATCGGGATGCGCATTCCGGAACATTCATTGGACCCGTGGCGCCGCTCGCCCGCAAGGTGGCAGCACGGGCCGGGCGCCACCGTACGGCCGTCCCGGGCACGTCGCGGACGGCCCGGTCCGTGGCAACGCGACCGGCACGAGCAGACAAGCGGAACGAGCGGAACGAGCCGACCATGAACGAGATCTGGATTCTGGGAGCGACCGGCCGGACCGGACGCGCGATCGCCGCGCTGCTGGCGGCGGGTGACGCCCCGCTGGTCCTGGTGGGACGCGATGCCGTGCGGCTGCGCGAGCTGGCCGGGACGATCGGCGGCACCTCGCGGACCGTGGTGATCGGACCGGCCGCCGGAACCGACGGGGCAGCCGGGCCTCATGGCACAGCCGATACCCAGGGATCGGCTGATGCCAATGGCACAGCAGGAACCCGTGGTTCAGCCCGTACCAATGGCACAGGCGATGCCCGCCGGGGACGTACCAACGGTTCCGCCGCCACCGTCGCCGCGATCACCGCGCAGCTCGCGGCGGCCGCGCCCGCCGTGGTCGTCAACACGATCGGCCCGTTCACGGAGACGGCGCTGCCGATCGCCCGCGCGTGCCCGCCCGGCACCCACTACCTCGATCTCGCCAACGAGCTCCTCGCGGTCACCGGGTTGCTCGGGTTGCACGACGAGGCCGCCGCCGACGGCCGCTGCCTGGTGACCGGCGCCGGGTTCGGCGTGCTCGCCACCGAGAGCGTCGTGCTGAAGCTGTGCGCGGGCCGGCCGGCGCCGGCGCGGGTGCGGGTCGACGCGCTGGCGGCGGTCGAGAACGAGCCCGGCGCGATCGGGGCCGCGCTGGCGGCGAGCATCGTCGACGCGATCTCGGTCGGCGGGCGCCGTTACGAGCGGGGGCGACTCGTGTCCGCCCGGCTCGGCGACGACTTCGAGCGGTTCGCCCTGCCCGACGGTTCGGCGGCCCACAGCGCCGGCGGCCCGTCCGGCGAGCTGGAGGCGGCCCACCGGGCCAGCGGGGCGCCCTTCGTGGTCGCCGCGTCGGGCGCGATGCCGGCCGGGCGGGCGATCCGCGCGGTGCTGCCGGCGGCGGCCGTCCTGCTGGCGCGCCGCCCGCTCGGCAACGCGGTGAAGCGCCGCTTCGCCCGGGTCCAGGTCGGCCCCGGCGAACGGAACCGGGAGTTCTCCTGGGCGCGCGCCCTGGTCCAGGACGCCGACGGCGGCCACCGCGAAGGGTGGCTGCGGGCGGGCGACGGCATGTCGTTCACGGCCGCGGTGGCCTCGGAGGTCGCGAGCCGCCTCGCGCGGGGCGAGGGGAAGCCCGGGGCGTACACGCCCGGCGCGCTCTTCGGCCCCGAGCTGGCCGAGGCGGCCGGCGGGACCTTCCTCCTCGACGCGGCGACGGTCTGAACGGTCCGGGTCGCGCGACTCGCCCCTCGGCGGCGAGCCCGCGCCCCACCGCCTTAGCCGTCCGCCGAGTTGGGACGTCCGCTGGTGAGCACGCGGGCGCCGGGCCGGACCCGCGCGCGGACCGCCTCCCCCAGCGGCCTCCTCCCAGCGGCGGCCGCGGCCGGAGCCGAGACCGGAACCGAGGTCAGAGGGGGATGTCGGCCTCCGCCAACTCGGTGAGCAGCGGCTCCAGTCGGGCGGCAGCGGCCGCGGTCCGCGGTGCGGCACGGGCGAGTTCGCCGCTCGCCGCGCTGACAGCCGCGCGCAGCGCGCGGTGGATCTCGGCGGCGTCGAGGGCGCGGACGAGGGTCGCGGCGAGCGGGTCGGTGACCTCGTCGGGCAGAAGGTGGGCGCCCTTGGCGTGGGCCGTGGGCAGCCCGAGGCGCAGGCAGGCGAGGGTGAGGAGGTGCTCGCGCATCGCGCCGATCCAGTGCTCGGCCTGCCACAGGCGGCCACGCGCCAGGCAGATCCGGACGTGCAGGGCGTGATGCCACAGCAGGCCCGTCAGCAGGTCGGGGTCCGGGTCCCGGTAGGGCCGCAGCGGCTGCGAAGTACCGAACAGCAGGCGCCAGTTGGGTCCGCGCGGGCCGAACTCGGCCTCGGGTGCGAAGGTGACGTCGGCCTCCAGCCAGCCGGGCAGCAGGAACGCCCGGACGGTGCCGGTGCCGACCGGCAGGTCCCAGTGGTGCAGGGCGCCGAGTTCGGCGGTGAGCCACCGCGTCCAGCGCGCCACCGTGTCCGCGACCTCCCCGCGTACGGACAGCACCAGGTCGGTGTCCGACCAGCGGTCGCCGGCGCCGGCCGCGTACGAGCCCGTGAACGCGGCCCCCACCACGGCGGCATCGGCCTCCGCGCGCGCGACCAGCCGCTCCCGCAGGCGGTCCCGCTCCTCGACCGTGAACATCGCGCGGCTCCCTCCGGCAGCGGGTGAAGATCCTACGACGGCCCCGGCGCCCGGGCTTGGTAGCGTGCCGAACCATGCCGTTCGAGGACGAGTTGAAGCCGGTGCGGGTCGTGCCGCACCAGAGCACGTGGCGGGCGGACTTCGTGGAGCTGGCGCGGGTGCTGGGTGGGGCGCTGGGCGCGGAGGCGGTCGCGATCGACCATGTGGGCTCGACGTCCGTGCCGGGCCTGGCGGCGAAGGACTGCGTGGACGTGCAGGTACGGGTGGGCGACGTGGACGAGGCACGGCTGGAGCCGCTGCTCGCCGCGATCGACTTCCGGTGCCGGCCCGAGCCGTGGAACCGGACGGAGGTGTCGGGCGGGCGGGAGTGCCGCAAGCTCGTCTTCGCGCCGCCGCCCGGGGCGCGCTCCTGCAACGTGCACCTGCGGCGGGCCGACGGCCCCAACTCCCGCTTCGCGCTGCTCTTCCGCGACTACCTGCGCGCGGACGAGGCCGCCCGCGCGGGCTGGGGCGCGTTCAAGCGGCGGCTGGCCGCGAGCGTGCCCGACATCTTCGACTACGGCCAGATCAAGGCGACGGCCACGGAGGTGCTGATGGCCGGTGCCGAACGGTGGGCGGCGGACACGGGCTGGACGGTCGGCGGGGCACCGGGGAACGCCGCACCCTGATCCGTGCCGGCCGGCGCTCCCCCGCGCGGGCCGGTCCGGACGGCACAACCGCGTGCGACGCGTGCAACCGCGTACGGCCCGTACGGCCCGCGCGACGTCCGATTCCCGCCAGCACCGCCCCGCACCCGTGACAAGACTGGCCGTATGACCACGCGAAACGCCCAGAACCACGCCGACGGCCGGACCGGCGGCCCCGCCGCCCACCACACCCGGATCGAACCCGGCATCCTCTACTTCGGCACCCCCGTGGTGCTGCTCTCCACCGAGAACGAGGACGGCAGCGCGAACCTCGCGCCGATGTCGTCCGCGTTCTGGCTCGGCTGGCGGGCGATGCTCGGGCTCGGCGCGAGGTCGCAGACCACGCTGAACCTGCTCAGGACCGGCGAATGCGTGCTGAACCTGCCGGACGACTCGCTCGCCGCGGCCGTGGACGCGCTCGCCCTGACCACCGGCCGCGACCCCGTGCCCGAGGGCAAGCAGAAGCGCGGATACCGCTTCCACAAGGAGAAGTTCGCCCGCGCCGGGCTCACCCCGGTCGACTCGGAAACCGTACGGCCGCCGCGCGCCGCGCAGTGCCCGGTGGCCATGGAGGCGGTGGTCGAGGCCACCCATCCGCTCGCCGACGACGACCCCCAACAGCGCGGCGGCATCGTGGTGTTCGAGGTGCGGGTGCAGCGAGTGCTCGTGCACGACGCGATCCGGATGCACGGCACGCGCGACCGGATCGACCCCGACCGCTGGCGGCCGCTGCTGATGAGCTTCCAGGAACTGTACGGACTCGGCGGCCGGTTGCGGGAGTCCGCGCTGGCGAGCATCCCCGAGGACATGTACCGCGGGCCCGACATCGCCCGTTCGCACGCCGCCGGAGTGGCCGCTGGGCACTCTTGACACCCGCGGGCCGCCCGCCGACGCTGGGGCGGGGCGCGCCACCGCCGATCGAGCCGCGCCGCCAACTCCGTTGCACAGCACGCACAGCAGGCACAGCACGCAACGCACAGCAGGCAAGGCACCGCCCCCGCACGTGCAGGCACGGCTGTACGGCCGGACGGCGGGCGACGGCAGCGAAGGAGCGGTCATGCGCGGGCCAGACGCGTTTCCGACGGTGGCGGGTGTCGCCGCGGCGGCCCGGATGCTCACGCTGCGCCACCCGGACCTGTGCCGGATGCGGCTGGCCGGCGAGTCCCGGTCCGGGCGGCCCCTGTGGCTGCTGTCCGTCGGGCACCCGCGGGACAGCGGCCGGCACATCCTCGTGGTGGCCGGCGCGAACTGCGACGAGCAGGCGGGCGGCGGCACCGTGCTGTGGCTGGCCGAGCAGGCCGTCCACGACCGGCGACGGCTCAAGGAAGCCGGACTGACCTGGGACTTCCTGCTCTGCCTGGACCCCGACGGCACGCTCCTCAACGAGACGGGCCCGGCCGGTCCCCGCCCGCCCGCGGTGCACTTCCGGCACGCCTACCGCCCCGCCTCCTCCGAACGCCCTTACGCCGCCGCCTCGTTGCCCGCAGCCGCCGGCCGGCTCCCCGAGACGCTGGCGCTGTCCGCCCTCGTCGACGAGCTGCGGCCGGTGCTGCGCTGCTCGCTGCACGGCACCGACGTGGGGGGCGCCTGGGTCCGGCTCTCCGCCGAAGTGGCGGGGCTGGCCGAGCCGTTCGGGAAGATCGCCGCCGAACTCGACATCCCCGTGCAGACCGGCACGTACGAAGCGCTGTCCTCGCACGGCGCCGGGCCCGGTGTCTTCGTCCGGCCGGCGGGGCCGGGGCGGCAGTACGGACCGGAACTGCGGGTCGAGGTGCCGATGTGGGCGACCCGGCGGGTGGCCTACGCCGAGCCGCACCCGGACCCGGCGTACGCGCTGGCCGTGCTGGCGGCGCGGCTGCGGAACGAGGGGACCACCGGGGAGGAGGCGTTCGAGCAGGCGCTGGAACTGCTCGGGGACGCCGCGGACGGGCCGGTGCTGCGGGCCGCACGGCAGGCGGTCAGCGGGTGGGCGGCGCTCGCGGAGGACTTCGACGCGATCGGGCGGGAGTCGCCGGTGCCGCTGACCATGGCGCACGTCGCCGCGTTCGACATCGCCGCGCGGCGGGCGCCGCTGCGGGCGGCGGGGACGCTGCTGCGGCTGCTCGACGAGGCGCGGCTGGACGAGGACCCGGACAGCCCGCCCGCCCGGCTGCGGGCCCGGCTGGAGCGGCGCCTCGACGCGGGTGCGGGGGACCTGATCGCGACGATGGACGCGGTGTGGGTGCCGATCTCCGAGCAGATGGAATTGCAGGCGCGGACGGTGCTGGCCGCCGCCGCGGGGCTCGGGTGAGGCGGGTGAGGCGGCACGAGACGCCGTGGGAGTGCCGGTCCGCTTCCGGGCGCGAGGCGGTCTTGACAGGGGGACGAAGGGGTCGGAACCTTGGCGGGGCATCGGGCAAATCGGCGATTACCCCGTCAACTTCATCGTGGGGCCGTTGATTTGGACAGCGAGGAGATCCCGTGGCAACGACGACCGGCGGAGCGTGACTTCGGCGATGGCCGACGCCTATCCGAGTGTCGCGGGGGTGGTGGCGACGGCGGCGGCGTTCGCCGGTTTCCATCCCGGCCTGTGCGAGTTGCGGGCGGTCGGCCGATCGCGGGCCGGGCGCCCGCTGCACGTACTGACCGTGGGGCACGGACGGCGGAACGTCCTGGTGGTGGCGGGGCCGCACTCCGATGAGCGGGTGGGGGCGGCGACCGCCCTGCGGCTGGCCGAACGCGTCGCGCACGACCCGCTGCTGCACGCCGGCGCCGACGCGACCTGGCACCTGCTGCTGTGCCTGGACCCCGACGGCGCGGTGCGCCACGAAGCCGGGCCGCCGATACGCCGCACCCCCGCCGCGCACTTCCGGCACGCGTACCGCCCGCCGCCCGACGAGCAACCGGAGTGGGCCCCGTCGATCCGGCCGCCGGACGACCAACTCCCGGAGTCCCAGGTGCTGCTGGACCTGATCGACGAGCTGCGGCCGGTCCTCCAGTGCTCGCTGCACGGCAACGACCTCGGCGGCTGCTGGGTGCAGTTGACCCGCGACATACCCGGACTCGCCGAGCCGCTGGGCAAGTTGGCGGCCGAGCACGACGTGCCGGTGCAGACCGGCACCTATGACGCGCTGCGGTGGACGGTGTCGGGGCCCGGTGTCTACGTGCTGCCCGAGCCGGGCGCGCGGGCCAGGTCGGACCGGCTGCCGGCGGACGTCGACCGTTCGACCTGGACCCGGCCGCACCGCCACGGCGGGATGACCGCGCTGTTCGAGGTGCCGATGTGGTCGGCCCGTACGGTCACCGACCCCGCTCCGCATCCGCAGGCGGCCGGCGAACTGGCCCGGCTGGGACGGCAGTTGCGGGCTCACGCGCGCCGGGTCGAGGTGCTGATCGCGGAGGTGCGGGCGGTGCTGCCGGCCACGGCCCCGGACCGCGCCCACCTGCTGCGGGTCGCGACGGAACTGGCCGCGGCCTGCCCGCAGGTCGCCGCGGAGTGGGAGCGCATGCCCCCGGACGCGGTCCCGCTGACCGCCGCGCACCTCGCGGCTCTCGACATCGCGGCCCGCAGGATTCCCCTGCGGGCCGCCGGCACGCTGCTACGGCTCCTCGACGGCCGCCCGGGCCCGGCCACCGCCGAGGTCAAGGTCGTATGCGAGCGCCAACTCGTCCGCTGGGCAGACGAGTTGACCCTCGGCCACGACCCGGTCTGGGTGCCGGTCGACGAGCAGGTGCGGGTCCAGTCCGAGGCGGTGCTGGCGGCCTTCCGGCTGGCCGTGGCCCACGGGTGACGGCGGCCGGGCACCGCCCCGACGCCAGGCGGTGACCTGGCAGACCGTGACCGCTCAGACGGTGACCCCTCAGACCGTGACCGCTCCGAGCTCCCCCGCCCCGAGTTCCGCCGCCACCAGCTCCGCGAGCTGCACCGCGTTGAGCGCGGCGCCCTTGCGCAGGTTGTCGTTGGAGACGAACAGCGCGAGGCCGTTCTCGACCGTCTCGTCCTGCCGGATGCGGCCCACGTAGGAGGGGTCGGCGCCCGCGGCCTGCAACGGGGTGGGGATCTCCGAGATCTCCACCCCGGGCGCGGCGGCGAGCAGTTCGTACGCCCGCGCGACGCTGATCGGGCGGGCGAAGCGGGCGTTGATCTGCAGCGAGTGGCCGGAGAAGACCGGGACCCGTACGCAGGTGCCGGACACCTTCAGCTCGGGGATCTCCAGGATCTTGCGGGACTCGTGGCGCAGCTTCTGCTCCTCGTCGGTCTCGAAGCTGCCGTCGTCCACCAGGTTCCCGGCGAGCGGCACCACGTTGTAGGCGATGGGCCGCTGGTAGACCGCCGGGGCGGGGAACTCGACGGCCGACCCGTCGAAGGTGAGGCCGTCGGCCTGCTCGGTGACCTTCACCGCCTGGCCGTGCAGTTCGGCCACGCCGGCCAGGCCCGAGCCGGAGACGGCCTGGTAGGTGGCGACGACCAGCGCGACCAGCCCGGCCTCCTCGTGCAGCGGGCGCATCACCGGCATGAAGGCCATCGTGGTGCAGTTCGGGTTGGCGATGATGCCCTTCGGGCGGGTCGCGATCGCGTGCGGATTGACCTCGGAGACCACCAGCGGGACGTCCGGGTCGCGTCGCCACGCGGAGGAGTTGTCGATCACGACGGCGCCCTGTGCGGCGACCTTCTCCGCCAGCGCGCGGGAGGTGCTGCCGCCCGCGGAGAAGATGACGATGTCCAGACCGGAGTAGTCGGCACTCGCCGCGTCCTCGACGGTGACGGTGGCGCCGTCCGGGCCGCCCTCCCACGGAAGGGTGCGGCCCGCCGAACGGGCCGAGGCGAAGAGGCGGAGCTGCGTGACGGGGAACTTCCGCTCGGCCAGCACCTTGCGGACGACCCCGCCGACCTGTCCGGTCGCTCCGACGATTCCGATCCTCATTGCGGTATCTCTCCGATCATGCCTGTCTGGGGGTGCCCGTCCGTTTCGAGTATCCCCCGGCCCGGGCGTGGGGCGCCGCGCGATTTCACGGGGCGAGACGGCCGGGGCCGGCCGCGGCCGCGACTCCGGCTTCCCGCGGGGCGCCCTCCACCGCCGCGAGGGCCGTGAGCGCCGCGGTCGCCGCCGACGGGCTCGCCGGGAGCAGCGGCAGCCGTACGTCCGGGGTCGGGATGCGGCCCTGCGCGTGCAGGACGGCCTTCACCACGGCCGGGTTCGGCTCGCTGAAGACGGCGGCGGCCAGCGCCGACAGCCCGCGCCCGCCGGACACGTCACCGGCGCCGGGGCCCGCCGCCGCGAGCGCCGCCCACTCCCGGGTCGCCAGGTGCGCCGAGGCCAGGATGGCGCCATGGGCCCCGAGCGCCAGCAGCGCGGGGGCGAAGACGTCGTCGCCGGCCAGCACCTCGAAGCCCTCGGGCGCCGACCGGAGAAGCGCGACGGTCTCCGCGGTGACCTCGCCCGCCGCGTACTTCACGCCCGCCACCCCGGGGATCGCCGCGAGGGCGACGAGGGTGGCGGCGGAGAGCGGCTGCCCGGTGCGGTAGGGGACGTGGTAGATCAGCACCGGCACCGGGCTCGCGGCGGCGACCTCGCGGAAGTGGGCGAGCACCCCGGCCTCGCCCGGCCGGGTGAAGGAGGGGACGGTGACGAGCGCGGCGTCGGGCGCCTCGGGCAGCCCGGCGAGGGCGGCCACCTCGCGGGCGGCACGCCGGGTGGAGCCGGCACCGCCCACCCCCACAGTGAAGCGGGCGCCGTGCGCGCGGCAGATCCGGCCGACGGCGGCGGTGACCGCGGCCCGCTCGTCCGGTTCGAGCGCGGCGGCCTCCGCGGTGGTGCCGAGGGCGACCAGCCCGCCGGCCCCCGCCTCCAGCAGATCGTGGCCGAGGCGCTCCAGCGCGGCGAGGTCGACCCGGCCGTCCGGCCCGAACGGCGTGATCAGCGGTACGTGGATCATGTCTGCGAGTCTGCGCCGCCGGTCGTCGCAAGGTCCAGTTAAATGTCGTGCACGGAACTCTTAAGCAGCTCTACGCTTCCGGCCATGTATGAGATCTCCGCCGATCCGGCCCGCCTCGACGTCCCCCGCATCCACCAGTGGCTGTCCGTCGACTCGTATTGGGCGAAGGGACGTTCCCTCGACAAGCAGCAGGCCGCGATGGCCGGCTCCCTCAACTTCGGGGCGTACCACGAGACCACCGGCGAGCAGCACGGATACGCCCGCGTCGTCACCGACCTCGCCACGTTCGCCTGGCTCTGCGACGTGTTCGTCGACCCGGCCGCCCGCGGCAACGGCCTCGGCACCGCCCTGGTCGCCGCCGTCCGCGACCACCTCGCGCCGTACGACATACGCCGCGTCATGCTGGCGACCGCCGACGCGCACGGCGTCTACGCGAAGCTCGGCTTCGAACCGCTCGCCGACCCGTCGAAGTGGATGTCCCTCGGCCGCCAGTAGCCCACCGCCAGCAGCCCGCCGGCACCAGCCCGCCGGCAGCCGCGCCACGACGCCCAGGCCGCCGGCGCGGTGCCGCCGGCGGGTCGGAAGGTTCCGCGCCAGGCGGTCAGAAGACGTCCGGGCACCAGGGGCGGCGCGGGGTGCGGAAGAGGGTGTCCGCGACTCGGGCCGCCTGCGCGCGGTGCTCGGTGATCCGGCCGAGCACGGCCAGCCGGACCGCGGACTCGTCGCCGAGGTACAGGCAGCCGAGGTCGGCGGCCGACAGCGACAGGTCGGCCGGCGCCGTCGAGGGGGTGCAGGAGGCGGCCCCCTTGTCGTCGGTCTCCAGCAGGAAGCGGCCGGCGGCGGGGCCCGCCACGGTCCGGTCGCCGTCGCGCACCTCGTCGTGGACCTGGAGCACCAGGCCGGTGGCGGCGCCCTCGTAGCGGCGGGCGGTGAGCGCGGCCGGGGTGTCCAGCACCCGCAGCCACATGAAGTCGGCGTACGCCTCGGGGCGGGCCGCGCGCGGGTCGCCCAGCAGCAGCGGCATGATGTCGTCGGGCGCGCGGTACCCGGACGTGATCCGGGTGATCCAGTCCATCGAGAGCAGGAACCGCCACAGCGCCTGCTCGGCGGCCGGGGTGGCCGCGATCAGGTCCCCGACCGTGAGCTCCGCCCGCGGCAGCTTCCCCGGCCAGTGATGGTCCTGCACGTCCCAGAGGACGAACCCGTCGACCTCGCCGTCCGGGCCGCGGTAGAGCGCGCAGTACCGCTCCTTCCACTCCGGCAGCCGCACCTCGCCGGTGGTCCGCCGCCACCACAGCGGCGGCCGGTCGATCGCGCCCGGGGTCGCCGCCCTGACCCGGTCGTGCAGCGCGGGACCGGCTTCGCCCAACTCCGCCAGGGTGGCCATGTCCACCCGGCCGCCGTCGTCCGGCCCGGCGTAGCGGTGGTCGAGCGCGGCCCGCGCCACATCGACCTCCCAGTTCGTCACCCAGGTCGCCGGGCCGAAGCCGAACCGGCCGTAGATCGGGTACTCGGCGGCGATCAGGATCGACACCGCGTCCCCGCGCTCCCTGGCGTCGGCGATGTCCGCGGCCATCATCCGCCCGGCCAGCCCGCGCCGGCGGTGGGTGGCGGTCACCGAGACGTTGGTGACCGCCGACGCGGGCACCGCCGCGCCGCCCGGCACCGTCAGCTCCCGGGGCATGCTGCGGAAGGTCGCCACGCAGCGGCCCCGGTCGAACGCCCCCCGGGACCGGCTCAGGTCGATCAGCGAGCGGCGGGTCGCCACCACCTCCGCGTCGACCGACGGCCCGAGGTGGAAGCCCGCGTACTGCGCCCGCACCCAGTCGGCGACATCGGACTCTTCGAGGGTGCGGATCTCAGCAGTCATGCCCGGCACCATATGCGCGCCGCTCCGCGCCCCGCACACGAATATCCGCCCGAACGGGCCGGCCCGCACCGGCGCGGACCGGCAGGCCCCGGACCGACCCGTGCGGACCGGCAGGCCCCGGACCGACCCGTGCGGACCGGCAGGCCCCGGACCGTACCGGCGCGGACCGCCCGGGCGCCGGTACGTCAGCCCTCCGCCAGCAGGTCCTCCACATGCGCCTCGCCCGCCCGATAGCGCCGGGTGATCTCCGCCGAGCAGCCGTCCACGGTCTGCTGGAGCGTGTGGCGGCGGCGCGAGACCTGCTGCTCGTGACCGGCCAACCGGGCCATCGCCGCGTGCAGTTCGGGGTCCGTACGGGCGTCGAGGTCGGACAGCTCCACCTCGGAGAGCATCTCCTCGGCGAGCAGCCGCACCCGCTCGGTCAACGGCGTGCCGAGCGTGACGTGCCGTGCGGAGGAGCGCACCCGCGACGGCCCGTCGGCCAGGATCTCCGAGAGCCGGTCCACCACGGGCCCGCCCGCGCCGGCCACCCCGCCGGCGGCCGCTCTGCCCCCGGCCGACCTGCCACCGGCGGAGCCGCCACCGCCCGCGGCGCCCTCCTCCGCGTCCGCGGCAGGCGCCTCCGGGCCGCCGCGCCGGGCCAGTTCGGCACGCAGGATGTCGATCCGCCCGTGCAGCATCCGCCGCAGGTACGACAGGTCCGCCTCCTCCCGCTGCGCCTCACGGCGCAGGGTGCGCAGCGCCGCCAGGTCCATCCCGCCCAGGTCGGGCGCGGGCGGATCGGCGAGCGGACCGCGCGGTGCGGGCGGTCGCAGTGGGCCGGTAGCGTCGGCCTTCAGCATGGGTTGGCCCTTCCTGCTGTGCGATGCGCCGCGGACGCGGCGGCCCTCGATACGGCGGAGCCGGGTGCCACGGACAGCGCCCGTCGCGCGGTGCCGGATGTCTCTCCGGCGCCGGATCTGGTCATACCTTTCGTCCCCTCCGGGCGTGCCACACGCCCCTCCCGGCTTTGATGCTGCCATCTGCCGCTGGCACCCCGCAGCGACTCTGCACCCGAACGGCCGTCACAACAGTTGTGCGACCCCGCCGACCGGGCGTACGCCGCCGCCTCGTCGGGTGGCTCTCACCCGTGTGGGGTACGGCCGCCGCGACCCGCGACAATGGGGGCATGCGAGCGGTGGCCCAACGGGTGAGCGAAGCGAAGGTCGTCGTCGACGGGGAGACCGTCGGCGCCATCCAGGGACCGGGACTGTGCGTCCTGGTCGGTGTGACGCACGACGACACGAAGGGGAAGGCGGCGGCACTCGCCCGCAAGCTGTGGAGCCTGCGGATTCTGCCCGAGGAGCGGTCCTGCTCCGACGTCGACGGGCCGCTGCTCGTGGTGAGCCAGTTCACGCTTTACGGTGACGCCCGGAAGGGGCGCCGGCCCACCTGGAACGCGGCCGCGCCCGGCGCCGTCGCCGAGCCCCTCGTCGACGAGGTGGTCGCGCAACTGCGCGGGCTCGGCGCGACCGTATCCACCGGGGTCTTCGGCGCCGACATGAAGCTCTCCCTCACCAACGACGGGCCCTTCACGGTCGTCCTCGACCTCTGACCGTCCGCCCGGAGATCCACGGCCCGCCCCCGGACCTCACGGTGCGCGGGCGGGCCGTGGACCGCACTGCCGGCGCGGCTACGGCGCGACCACCGTCTCCTGGGCCGCCGCGGTGTTCTCGTCGGCGATCAGCGTCGCGTGCTCCGGGGTGTTCCGCTTGACCAGGGCGAGGGCGATGGGGCCCAGCTCCCAGTGCCGGGCGGAAGAGGTGACGAAGCCGATCGCGCGGCCCTCGGCGGGGTCGGCGCCTTCGACGGCCACGCGCACGGGAGCGCCGTGGGCCGGCAGCCGCACCTCGCTGCCGTCGAGGTGGAGGAAGACGAGGCGGCGCGGCGGCCGCCCCAGGTTGTGCACGCGGGCGACGGTCTCCTGGCCCCGGTAGCACCCCTTCTGCAGGTGCACCGCGCTCTCCAGCCACCCCAGCTCGTGCGGGATCGTACGGTGATCGGTCTCCAGGCCCACCCGCGGCCGGTGCGCCTCGATCCGCAGCGCCTCGTGGGCGAGCACGCCGGCCGGGGGACCCGCCGTGGCCGTGAAGCCCTCCAGCTTGTCGCGCGGCACGAACACGTCGCGGCCGTACGGCGTCTCGCGCACCGCCCACTCGGTGGGCACCTGGGCGATCGAACCGGCCGGCAGGTACACCACCGCGTACTGGTCGGCGGCGTCGGCGACGTCGACCCGGTAGAAGAACTTCATGCTCTCCAGGTAGGCGATCAGCGCCTCCTGGCTGCCGGGTTCGACGTGCATCCAGGTGGTGGTGCCGTCGTCGACCAGGTACAGGGCGTGCTCGATGTGGCCGTGCGCGGACAGGATCAGCGCCTCGGTGGCCTGGTGCGGCGGGAGCTGCTCGACGTGCTGGGTGAGCAGCAGGTGCAGCCAGGAGAGCCGGTCCGCCCCGCTGACGGTGACGACTCCGCGGTGCGACAGGTCCACGAAACCGGTGCCGTCCGCGAGCGCGCGCTGCTCGCGGAAGAGGTCGCCGTAGTGGGCGGCGACGCCTTCGTCAGGGCCTTCTGCGGGGACGGCGCCGGGCAGCGACAGCAAAGGGCTCTTGTTCATGCGGTCAAGCGTACGGCGCTAGCTTTCCTGCGCGGCCTTGCGGGCGCAGTCCCGGCAGCGGCCGAAGATCGCGAAGTGCTTCATGTCCGTCTCGAAGCCGAACTCCGCGCGCAGCCCGTCCTTGAGCGGGGCCGCGAAGCTCACGTCGGCCTCGGTCACCCGGTCGCAGTCCCGGCAGACCAGGTGCATGTGGTCGTACCGGTCGGCGAGGTGGTAGGTGGGGGCGCCGTGGCCGAGGTGGGCGTGGTTGACCAGGCCCAGTTCCTCCAGCAGCTCCAGGGTCCGGTAGACCGTGGAGATGTTGATCCCGGAGGCGGTCTTGCGCACCTCGCACAGGATGCCGTCGGGCGTCGCGTGGTCGAGGGCGTCGACGGCCTCCAGCACAAGCTCGCGCTGCGGGGTCAGCCGGTACCCGCGCTGCCGCAGATCGCTCTTCCAGTCAGTGCTCGCCACAGGGCCAGTGTAGGTACGCCTACTTGAAGAAGGCGATTCCGTCGTCGGGGAGGTCCTTCACATCGGCGGCCCACTCCTTGGGGTCCACCACCTTCTTCAGGTGCGCCGACATGTACGCGCGCAGCGGCACCTCGGGGGTGGCCTTCTCGCCGACCCACATCAGGTCGCTGTTGACGTACCCGTAGAGCCGCTTGCCGCCGCTGTACGCGGGGGCGACCGGCAGCCGCGCCACCGCGTCCGTGACCAGGTCGATCTGCGGCTTGCCGTCGGCCAGCTCGCCGGTCCAGATCTCGACCACGCCCTCGTCGCGGGTGGTGGTCACGTCCACCTTGCGCTCGGCGTCGATCCGCCAGTAGCCGGTCTCGGACTCCAGCGGCCTGACCTTGCGGCCCTCCTCGTCCAGCACCCAGGTGTGCGAGGTGTACTCCAGGAACGGCCGGCCGTCGTGGGTGAAGGCGACCTCCTGCCCGAAGTTGCACTTCTCGGCGCCGGGGAAGTCGTGCACGCCCGCCCCGGTCCAGCGCCCCAGCAGGAAGGCGAGCGGGACCAGCGTCGGGTGCAGGTCGGAGGGGATCTCGATCATGTCAGCGCTGGCCCTGGTACAGCTTCTTCACCGCGTAGAGCGCGAACGCGGCGACGCCCAGGCAGACCAGGACGAGCAGGGCGTCGAAGTAGTACTGGATTTCCACGGAGGGGCTCCTCGGGCGGCAGACGGTGCAGGTCCGCGCGCGGGTACGGCACGAACCGCGGGCAAGTCTAGTGCGCGGCCCTGCCACGGGCGCGGCCAGGCCGCGCCCGTGGCGGCTCAGCCCAGCAACTGGGCCTGCAGGCGGACCGTCTGGTGGAAGGGCACCGCGGGCAGCGAGCCCTTGCGGGTCTGCACCACCAGGGCGAACGTGTCGCCCGCGTTGAGCATCGCGAGACGGGTCGAGGTGTCCCCGCTCGACTTCAGCTCGGCCTGGGCGGTCACGGCGACCGTCCGCGGGATCGACGGGGACTGCACCTTGGGGTCCTCGACGGTGTCGAGAGCGCCCCTGACCGAGACACCCGCCATGCCGTCGAAGTAGACGACGCGGTACCCGGTGGTGAGGAACTGCACCAGGTAGACCTCGGTCCTGGTGCCGTCGGGCATGGTCCAGGCGCGGGCGGCGATGTGCCGCACCGCGTCGGCGCGCAGCGCGAGGTCGGCGTCGCGCGCGACGTCCGGGAGCCCGAAGTCGTACCGCTTCTGGTAGGCCGCGGTCGGCAGCCACCCGGTCGTGCCGGGGAAGGAGCGGTCCGGCACGGCCTGTTCGGGCAGCGGCAGCAGGAGCGACCGCTCGTCGGTGTAGTGCACGCCGGAGGGGTTGGCCGAGACCAGCGGGCGCGGCTTGCCCGAGGGAAGCTTCGGCAGCGCGATCGGCGGATACGCCCAGCGGCCGTCGTCGGGTGTCTTGAGCCCCGGGATCTCGGTCCGCTCCGGCTGGGTCACGGCGTACGTCGCCGCCCCGCCGAGCGCGGCGAAGACCAGCACGGCGGCGGTCCACCGGATCGCGGCCCGCAGCTTCCGCCTGGGCGGCCGCGGCGCGAACGGCGGGGCGGCCGGCGGCACGGGCGGCATGGGCGGAGCGGGCGGTTCGGACGGTTGGGGGGCGGCCGTCACGGGTGCCGGCTCGGCCGGGGTCTCCGCTGCCGTCTCGGCCGGCGTCCCGGCTGCCGGCTCGGCCGGCGTCTCAGGTGTCGTCGTCTCCGTCATCAGACCGTCATCCCCGGGTCCTTGATCCGGTCCAGCTGGTCGCGCAGCAGGTCGACCGCGTCGGACTTCGCCAGCGGCCGCGGGCCGTCGGCGGTCATCGTCACCATCAGGTCGCCCTCGGTGGCCTGGCAGGTCATCTCGTCCAGGGCGTCGCCCGGCTCGGCGGGCGGCAGGACGCACGTCGCCTTCGGGTAGCCCTTCACCTTCGGGCCGGTACGGAAGACGCCCATGGCCTTGGTGAAGGCGGTGAAGTAGTCGGTCTCCGCCCTCGCCGCCTGCTTGTTCCTCATCTGCACGATGCGTATCTGGACCACCAGCCCGCCGCCGGTCTGGGTGTAGGTCCGCATCCCCGCGCTCTCGATGTGGAGGCTGTCCACCGCTTCGTTCAGCTCCTTGCGCTCCTTCGCGGACATGTCCCGGGAGTCGCCCTTGACCAGTCGCTGCGCCTGCTCGGCGTCGAGCGCGACGTCGTTGCCGTACTCGTCCACGTCGGGGCCGGGCAGGTAGCCGCCGGGAATCGGCAGGAGCAGCAGTCGCGGGCTGCCGTAGTGGCTGCCGCCGGACCGCGTGCCGAACGCCTTGGTGGCGGTCGGGGTCGGCTCGGTCCACGGGGTGGCGGCGGGCTTCGCGTCCGTCCTGCCGTCCTTGCCGTGCAGCACGGCGTACCCGACGCCGCCGCCCGCCACGACCGCGACCAGCACGGCGGCGAGCCCGAGCGCGAGCCCGCGCCTGGACCGTACGGCAGCGGGCCCGGCCGTCTCCGGCGGAAGCAGGGGTGCCGCGGGGAGCATCGGCACCGGCGGCGTGCCGGCGGCTACGTCCGGGGACACGGCCGGAGGCTCGGCCGGGGGTACCGCCGGAGGCAGGTCAGGGGAAGCGGCCGGAAGGTCCTCCGGTCTCCGCGGAGGGGTCTCGTCGCTCACAGCCGCTCCAGTTGCTTCTCGAGAATGGGCTTGATCCGCCCGGACTTCACCGGGTGCAGCGAGTCGATGTAGACCTCGACGTAGATGTTGCCGACCCGCCCGAGGCCGCGAGCGAGGTAGTCGCTCAGGTATCCGGCCTCCTGGTACGGCTTCGCCGAACCCCATGCCCTGCCGTCCGTGACGCCCGCGAGGTCCGTCCCGGGGCCGCTGTTCGGCGAGCTGTCGGCGATGTTCCGCTGGTCCTGGAAGAGCGACGGCGTCCCGGCGTAGCCCTCGTCCCGGAACTGCGTGAGGTGCACCTCGTAGTAGTCGCCCTGCTTGTCGGTCCAGTCCGCCTCGACGCTGCGCTGGAAGGACTCGCTCGCAAACGTGCTGAACATGCTCCCGGCGTGGGTGTAGCCGTCGGCGTACTCCAGCAGCGACACCCAGTCCCGGGTCTCCTCCTTGGCGCCCTTGGGCGTCGGCACGAGCAGCTTGAGCAGGTCGCCCTGGTAGACCAGGCCGCCGTCCTGGGCGGCGGGCAGCTTCGGCGCCGCCGGGCCGGCCCCCTTGGGCTGGGCGAGCACCGGCCCGGTGAGCGGCGGCAGCGGCGTCGGCGAGCGCTTCTGCTGGATGTGGTAGCCGAGGCCGCCGCCCGCGAGCACGCCGAGCACCGCGGCCGCGGCGATCAGCAGCGTGGTCCGCCCGCGCCGCCGCGGCTTGTACGTCGGGGGCTCGGGGAAGGGCCCCGGAAAGGGTTCGGCGAGCGGCTCGGCGGCAGGTTCCGCCGCAGACTCTGCGACGAGCTCCGCCGCGGACTCGGCAGCCGGCTCCGCCGCAGACTCTGCGACCGGCTCTGTGGCCGGTGCCGCGATCGGCTCCGCGTCCTGAACGGGAACCGGTTCTGGAACCTGTTCCGGAACCGGGACGGGGTCCGGTTCCTGGACAGGGGTGTCCTGCGTCAAGGGGTCACTCCACGGGATGGGGAGAGCGGGTCAGCGACCCGTCCTCAGCCTCTGGTACTGCGCGTCGAGCAGGTGCTGCAGCAGGGCGCGGGAGGGCGCCTTCCCACCGGTCACCGAGATGGTGATGTGCACGTCACCCTGGTAGGAGATCGCCAGCAGCGTGTCCGACGACTCGGCCGACCCGGACGCCAGGTCGTACCCGCGGGCGGGGTAACTCCCTTGCAGCGGAAGCGTGGTGGCCTGGTAGCCGGAGGAGGAGTAGTACGCCGCCGCCTGGCTCGGCCCGCGGAAGCGGACCAGTTCGACGGACACCTCGGACCCGCCGTCGGCCGTCAGATACGTACGGCTCGCGGCGTTGCGGAATCCGTAGGTGGAAAGAGCCCGCGCGGCCTGGCTGCCGTCCGCCGAGCCCGCGGCCACGTCGGCGGCCGAGTCGGCGCTGCCCGCCGGGTCACCGTAGACGTCGGCGCCGTCGGGCGGGGGGATCAGGAAGTACCGCAGGTCGCCGGTGTGGGTGCCGTGCGCCACCTGTCCGGCGGGCTTCTTCGCCGTGGGCGACGCGCTCGGCGCGGGGGACGAGGCGGAGGCGGAACCGGACGGTGCGCCGGCGCCGGTCCTCGAAGCCGTGGCCGAGGGCGTGGCGGCGGCGTCCGCTCCCCCCGGGGACGAGCCGAACGCGATCACCGCGCCGGCCGTCACCGCCGCCAGCGCGACCAGTCCGGTCACCGCGGCGGCAAGCCCCCCACGACGGCCTTTGCCGTCCCTGATTCCCACCCAAGCCCCCCCGGGCACGTATGTGTACGCGCGTACGATCCACGCGGATCTGCTTTATATCACCGCTTAGGGTGCTCGTATGACAAATAAAGTCGTGATCAAGGTGACGGCAGGCGCGGACGCGCCCGAGCGGTGCTCGCAGGCGTTCACCGTGGCGGCGGTCGCCGTGGCCAGCGGGGTGGACGTGTCGCTCTGGCTCACCGGCGAGTCCGCGTGGTTCGCCCTGCCCGGGCGGGCCGCGGAGTTCGAACTCCCGCACTCCGCGCCGCTGCCCGACCTGCTCGACGCCGTGCTGGCCGGCGGCCAGGTCACCCTGTGCACGCAGTGCGCGGCCCGCCGTGACATCACCGAGCGCGACGTCATGGATGGTGTACGGATCGCGGGCGCGCAGGTGTTCGTCAGCGAGATCGCCAAGGACGGCGTGCAGGCGCTCGTCTACTGAACCCCCGGCGCGCGGCTTCCCCGTGCGGTCTTCCCCGTGCGGCCCCCGCCTGACCTGGGCGTATGACGGCCGGAGCGCGGCCCGCACGGCCGTTGTCGGCCCCTTCCGCCAGTGCCGTGGCCGGAAAGGTCCGCGTGCCGGGCGCCGCGAACCGGTGCGCCTTTCCGGTCACGGCACTAGGTTGCGGGCATGACGGAATTCGTA
The DNA here is from genome assembly GCF_040702025.1 of Streptomyces sp. NPDC088194. Lineage (NCBI taxonomy): Bacteria > Bacillati > Actinomycetota > Actinomycetes > Kitasatosporales > Streptomycetaceae > Streptomyces > Streptomyces sp. NPDC088194. Next base: position 73,437 of record NZ_JBFBIV010000040.1, read on the forward strand.
CTGGTGCCAGGCGCCTGGCTCGGTTCGTCGGCGTGGGACGAGGTGGCGGAGCGGCTGCGGGCGGCGGGCCACGGCGCCCACCCGCTGACGCTCACCGGGGTCGCGGAGCGCGGCGGCGAGGAGCCGGCCGGGCAGCAGGCCCACGTGCGGGACATCGTCAGCGCGGTCGAGGACGCCGACCTGCGCGATGTGGTCCTGGTCGGGCACAGCTACTCGGGCATCCCGGTCGGCCAGGCCGCGGGGCGGATCGGGGACCGGCTGGCCCGCGTGGTGTTCGTGGACGCCAACGTGCCGGTCGAGGGCGGGTCGTTCGTGACGAGCTTCCCGGGCGGCGGCGAGGTGGCCGAGGCGGTCACCGCGGGCGGCGGCTTCTGGGCGCCGCCCGGGCCGGAGGACCTCGACGGCCAGGGGCTCACCCCCGAGCAGACCGCCCGGCTGCTGGCCGGCGCCACGCCCCACCCGGGTGCGAGCCTCACCGAGCCGGCCGCGCTCCCCCGCCCGCTGGAAGCCCTGCCGGCGACGTACATCAAGTGCCTGCTGGACTGGCCGGAGCCGAGTGGGACCGTCGCGGAGCTGCTCACCGGCGACACCTGGGAACTGGTCGAGATGGACACCGGGCACTGGCCGATGTTCTCGCAGCCCGACGAGCTGGTCCGCATCCTGCTTGACGCCGCCGCGGGCTGAGCCGCCCGGTGCGCGGCCGACGCGCCGCGCGGGGGGTACGGTGCCTTCCCTGCCCCGGCTGGGCCCCATCCCGTCGGCCCGTTCGGGCAGGTGCCATTCGGGGGTACCGGTCGTACCGTTGAAGTGTGTACGCGCGTCGTCGTCACTGGTATTTCGCCATGATGGGCACCTGCGTAGTGCTCTTCGTCCTGGCGTGGTCCGTCGTGCGCCTCTGGTCGGTGCAGGCGGCCATCGGCATGTGCCTGTTCGCCATGGTGATCCCGCCCGTCGCGGCGATCGTGGCGAACCGGAAAGGCCCCGAGGACCGGTGGTGGGACGAGAAGGGCCCACGCGGCGGCAAGGAAGCCGAGCGGAAAGCCGACGAGGCCGCGCCCGAGCCGGACAAGCGGATGCGAGGCGGCTGCGGCGACCCGCAGTCGGACGCGTGGTGGGCCGAGTTGGACGAGGGGAACCGCAACCGCAAGCGCCACCGCGACTGACCCGGCTCCACGGCTCCGCGACCGACACGGCCCCACGGCCCCACGGCTCCGCGACCGACACGGCCCCACGGCCCCACGGCCCACGGCTCAGAGCATGCGGACGGGCCGCAC
>NZ_JBFBIV010000041.1:0-73403 GCF_040702025.1 Streptomyces sp. NPDC088194
TCGCCGACGGCCTGCCGCCAGTCGGCGCGGCCGGGGACGACGAGGGGGCCCGGGCCCGCGGGCCCGGGGGGCGGGACCGGTGTGGTCGTCCCTTCCGCTCACCGTCGGGTCGCCCGGCGGCTCCGCTCACCGTCGGCTCAGCCGGCGGCCAGGTGGTCGGCCAGCCCCTCCTTGACGCCGCGGACGAACGCGGCGATCTCCTCCGGCGTGTAGATCAGCGCCGGGCCGGCCGGATCGGTGGACTGCCGTACGGCCACGCGGCCGTCGGCGAGTCGCTTGGTCTCGACACACTGACCGCCGTTCGGCCCGCTCCAGGGGCGCTCCCAGCCTTGTTCCCCGAGATCGCGCGCCGGCATGCCGTTGTAGACGCTCTCGTCGGTCATCGTCATGAGTACTCCTTGCGCATGCGGTTCAAGAGGGTCTTGCTGTCCTCGGAAGACGTCAGCAGCGCCATGCGGTTGTGTGCCTCGAGATGGGAGACGACGTCCGCGCGCTGGTCAAGGTAGACGGAGGCGGAGAGAAGCTCGCTGTAGACGATGTCGGGCAGTTCGGGTTCCTCGAACCGGAAATAGGTGAACGGGGCGCACGCTCCGACATGCGCGCCCGCACTGAAGGGCACGATGTCGAGGCTGACGTGCGGGAGTTCGGAGGCGTCCAGGAGCCGTTCGAGCTGCTCGCGCATCACGTGCGGGCCGCCCACCACCCGGTGCAGGACCGATTCGTCCATGACCACCCACAGCGTGGGGGCGTCCGCCCGCTCCAGCAGGCTCTGGCGGCGCAGCCGCAGCTCCACCCGGCGTGCGAGCTCCTCCTCGCTGTCGTTGGGGAACCCGCCGCGCAGCACGGCGCGGGCGTAGTCGTGGGTTTGCAGAAGGCCCGTGACGTACTGGGGTTCGTACGTGCGGAGGGTCTTGGCGCCGGTCTCCAGGCTGACGTAGGCGGTGAACCAGCTGGGGACGGCGTCGCGGTAGGAGTGCCACCAGCCGGGCTTGTTGGCCTGCTCGGCCATGTCGACGAACTCGTCGATCTCCTGGCGGTCCGCGCCGAACGTCTGCAGGAGCTTCTCCGCGTAGAGCGGCTTCAGGGCGACCTCGGCCTTTTCCAGCCGGCGGATCGTCAGGGGGGTCACGCGCAGGGCCTTCGCCGCGTCCTCCAGCGACACACCGGCGCCCAGCCGCATGTCCTGCAGCCGACGGCCGAGGATCATCCGCAGGACCGTCGGCGCGCTGGTGCCGGAACGGGCTTCGCTCACGCCCAACCCCCTGAGTGATCGTCAACAAAGCCATTCTTACAGCCATTTGATGATGACACCAGAGTGATACAAGCGCTGCTGAGATTATCAGGGAGTCGGTTGCAGCGTGAGCTATCGCACGCGCATAGTGGACCTGTGAGCGGTCAAGGCACAGTAATGACGCAGATTCCGGTGCCGGAGAGCACGCGTGATGTCGATCCCGTCGTCGGCCCCCCACCGCTGGTCACGTGCCTCGGCGCACGCCTCGCACCGCTCGCGCCGCAGTCCCGTATCCCCTCACCGCGCCCCGCCCCCCGGAGGCGCTGGAAGGCGACACCCGTGACTCTGTCCACGCCCTCCCCTCCGGCCCCGGCCTTAGCCGGGACCGTGCCGTGCCGGGAGTACTGGTTCGGCCTGCCCGCCCTGCGTTCCAGCGTGAGACCCGCCCGCGACACCGTGCGGGACCGGCTCCGCGCGTGGCAGCTGCCCGACGACACCTGCGGCGACGCGGTGCTGCTGGTCTCCGAGTTGACCACGAACGCCGTGCTCCACACCGGCAGCGGTCAGGTCCTGTGCGGCCTCACGCTGACCGGCGACCAGCGGCGCCTGCGGATAGAGCTGCACGACGAGGGCCGTACTCCGGTCCTCCCGCCCGAGCACCGCGCCGGCCCCGGCGAGGAGAGCGGGCGAGGGCTGTTCCTCGTCCAGCAACTCGCGGACACCTGGGGCTCCGCACGCTCGACGCGGGCCGAAGGAAAGGTCGTCTGGGCAGAGTTGACGGCCCACCCGTGACGCTGTGGGGCACGGTCGGCCGCCGCACCGGACCGGTCGCGCCGACCCGCGGCAACGACCGCACGCCCCCGCCGCGTTCACCGTTGCGCGCGGCGGAACCCCTCCCACTCCTCCTCGTTCTGCTCGCGGAAGGTGCCCATGACTCCTCACGATGACGCCGCTTCTTCCGTCGTGCTGTACGTGTGCGCCGACCGAGCCCGGTGCGCGCCCGGGGAGGCCACGCAGCGCGCGCAGATCGAAGGGCACGCGTTCGCCGAGGAGCGCGGACTGACGATCTCCGAGGTCATCACCGACCCGTACGGCGAGTCCGACCCGGCCCGGCGCAGCGGGTGGCGGCGGGTGAGACAGCTGGCACAGACCGGCCACGTCGGCACGGTGCTCGTCCGCTGGCCCAGCGCCATCGCCCCGGAGTCCGCGCACGAGCTGCGGACCCGCGAGGCCGAGTGGCTGCGCGCCCAGGGTGTGCACGTGCGCTACACCTGGGCGCCCTTGTCGTCGGGGTGCTGCGAGACCGGCTGACGTCACTGGCCGGTCGGCGGCCGGCCTGCGGCCGGTGGCCGGTCAGGGGAACGGATGAGGGTGGGGGTTGATCTCCTCGGGGAGCCGGCGGGGGGTGTGGCCGAGGGGGTGCGGGGCGGTCAGGACACGGTCGAGTCCGGCGATGCGGCGCAGGTGGTGCCCGAAGGTCATCGGGAGCAGGCCGGGCACGAGGACCTTGACGCAGGAGAGGTCGGACGCGGCGTGCACCGGGGTGGTCTGGTCGACGACGATCGCTTCGAGGCCGGACGCGGCGAACCGGCCCACCACCTCGTCGAGATCCGCGCGCAGGTCGGCGTGGAGCGGCCAGGCGTAGTGGTCGGCGAGTTCGCGCAGGTCGCGGCGCTCCTGGGGCGGGCGGCCGCCGGGGGCGAGCAGGAAGTCGAGGCGGCGGGCGGCGATCGGGTCGCAGTGGAGCAGCGCGTGGTCGTCCATCAGGCGGACCTGCTCGGGGTCCTCGCGCATCCGGGCGGCGTCCGCCACGCGCTTCGGGTAGATCAGCCGGTACGCCTCGATGGCGGTGACCAGTTCGTGCAGCGCGCCGAAGACACCCCGTTCGGGGTCGAGCCCCGAGCCGCCGGCGCACAGCACGCGGGGGCGGGGCGCCGCCGGTTCGCTGCCGGGAGTGGAGGCCGGTCGGGCGTCCACGGCGGCGGCCCAGAAGCAGGGGATGCGCTCGGCGCCGGTCACGTCGAAGACCTCGACGCGGTAGCCGGTGCGCTCCTGGATACGGTCGGCGAGCAGGCCGATCCGCCGGTCACGCGCGGAACGCAGGTCGAGTGCGGGCGCCGGGAGCCGGGCGTACCAGGTGAGCAGGAACGCGTCGCGCTCGGCGAGTTCGAGCAGGCCGTACAGGGCGGCCTCCTCGACGCAGCCGCCGAGCGCGCAGCCGTTGGAGATCTCGGAGACGAACGGCCGGGCGGACCGCGGGTGATGCCGGCCGAGCCGGTAGTACACCAGGCTCTCGGGGACCAGGACCGGCTGCTCGCGGGTGAGGGAGTGTCCCCAGACCCAGGGCAGCACGAGGTCGGGGTGGTAGGGCTGGAAGGGGAAGCCGGGTTCCTGGTAGCGGTGGGGTTCGTGGCCACCGGTGGTCGCCGGGTCCAGTACGGCGCCGGGGTGCCGGGCGGCGAGTTCGCGGTGGCTGCCGCGCACCACGGTGCGCCGGCCGCCGGGGCGGCCTCCGCCGAGCCGCTCCAGTGCCTCGGCGATCGCGGTGACCCGGGCGGTGCGGAAGTCGAGCGCGCGGCCGTAACCGCCGTCGACCGACTCGGGCGGGCCGACCTTGGCCTCGGCGAACGGCAGCGTGTGCAGGCCGCGGGCGCGCAGTCCCTTGAGGACGCCGGTCTCGTCGTCGGCGTAGCGGGCTTCCAGCACGGCCCGCTCCGCGCGCAGGTTCCTGACCCGGGTGACCGCCGGGTCCGGCTTGGGCCGGGTGACGCGCGGGATCGTGGCGTCGGCGGGGGAGTCGTCGGGCAGGCCGCCGCACTCGGGGCAGAGGGGGTCGGGCAGGAAGCGGCGCCGGGTGATCTCCAGGTCGCTGAGGCGGAGCATGGTGACGGTGTGCCCGGCGCCGGCGGTGGCGGGTGCGGCGGTGGATACGGTGGTGGGCGCCGCGGTGGGCGCGGCCGGAGTCGCCGCTGAGGTCGCCGCTGAGGTCGCCTCGGCGGTCGCCGCGGTGCTGAGCTGGTTCAGGGCGAGTCGCGCGGCGAGGTCGGCGGCGATCGGGGTGAGCAGGGGCGAGACCGTGCCGGTGAGGCGGTTGCCGTAGGTGGCGTGCAGGGCCGCCGCTTCGGCGGCGTCGTCACGTGCCCCGGCGCGGCGGGCGGCGAGGCATCGGTGGCAGCCCGGCGTGCCGGGGCGGACCAGCGGGCCGATGACCACGCGGTCCAGTTCCGCGACGACGAGCAGGAACGGGGCGCCGGCGGCGGCCAGTTCAGGCGCGCGCGCCGCCGCCGCGTCGGGTGTGTCGGCGGCCAGCAGCCGTACGTCGCTCAGGAGCGGTACCTCGCTCAGGAGCTGCGCCTCGCTCCGGGGCCGCGCCATCGTGCCGGACCGGCGGACGAGCGCCTGGCCGAGCAGGCCGCCGTCGTGGTGTGTCCGGGGGAAGGTCGCCAGGAGGCCGTCAGTCATCGCAGCGCACCGTTCGTAGCAGGTAGGGCAGGATCGCGGTGGCGGCCGGATCGTGGTCGAGCGGCACGATCAGCGCGCCGTGCGTGGGGCCGCGCAGGTCGCGAAGTGCCGCCGCCACCGCCTCGGTGAACGTGCCGCCCGAGCCGAGTCCCCGGGGCGCGCCCGGTCCCCGCGCGGATACGGCGGCCGCCGGCACCAGGTGGGCCGTGCCGCGCTCGGGGGACCACGCCCACAAGGAGGGCCCGCCGGGCCCCGGGACGAACCGCCGCGGGTCGAGGGCGAGCAGCGCGTACAGCGCCAGGGCGCGCGACGCGGTGCGCAGGCGCGCGGTGGTGAAGTCGGTTCCCGTGGCGTGGACCTGGTGCTCGGCCCGGCCGGTGCGCGGGTCGCGGACCAGGGCCCGGGAGGCATGCCGGGGGAACTGCGGCAGCTCCCCCTCGTCCAGGTCCGCGAGCAGTCCGGCGCGCGGGTCGATGCAGCCGGCCGCGCGCTGGGAGAACTCCTCGGGGCCGACGGCCGGGCCGTCGCGCAGGGCGGTGATTCCGGCGAGGAACCGCGCCTCGGACTCCGGCGCCGCCGGCAGCGCGCCCGGGTGGGGGCGGTAGGCGTGGCGGGTGGTGGTCAGGGTCGCGGTGTCCAGCCGGACGAGCGGTTCCGGCTCGGCCGCCGCTTCGGTGGAGGAGTCGAGGAAGGCCCGCTGGAAGCGGTACGCCAGCAAGGTGGCGGCGAACTCGGCACCCTCGGAGGGGTGTTGGGGGAGCGGAGTGGCGGCTTGCGTGCCGTGCACGCGCAGCCGGGCGCCGAGCCAGCCGCCGGCGGCGCGGTCGGGACCGGGGGAGAGCGTCGGGCCCAGCCACCAGGACTCCGCGTCATGGACGGCGGCGGCGAACCACAGGCCGTGCGCGCGGCAGTCCTCGTCGAGCCGGGCGACGGAGGGCGGATCGTCGCCCGTCGACAGGAGCAGCAGCGCGTCATGGCCGCCGGCCGCGATCGCGGTCGCGGCCGCCGCGTGGTCGGCGACCGGCGTGACGGCCGGCAGGCCGGTCAGCCGCAGCGCGTCCGTCAGCGCGCCGACCGCGGGCGGCGCCCCGAGGACCAGCACCCGCAGCCGCGAGTAGGCGGCGGTGCGCCGCTCCGGGCCGGGGGCGGCCTGGTCCGTCAACAGGCCGTGGCTGTCGATGAGTCGAAGGACGCGGAGCACCATGGCGCTCCGGGCCTCGTCGAGGCCGCCGACCAGCTGTCCCACCGTGCGGGTGCCGTCCAGGAACGGAGCGAGCCGGTCCAGCCAGTCGGCGATGCCGGGAGCGGCGATCAGGTCGGTGCCCTGGCTGGAGCGCACGTAGACGGTGCCGCTGCCGCTCGGGGTCAGGAAGGCGTCGGCGCGCAGGAGGGGCGCGGAGTCGTAGGTGATCACGGTGTCCTCGGCCGGGGAGGGGTCGGTACGGTCGGGTGGAGCAGATGGCAGGCCGGTGTGCCGCTGCCGCGTTCCTGGCCGAGCAGAGCGGCGAGCAGCGTGGTGCGGTCGGGGGGCGTACGGGCGGGGTCGGCGCGGTCCGGGTGCCTACGGTCGGGGTTCGTACGGGCGGGGTGCGCGCCCAGCAAGGCGTCGGCGGCCGCGGTGTCGACGTCGCAGCGGAGCCCGGCGCCGAGTCCGGCGCGCGCGGCGGCCAGGCCGATCCGCTGGCCGATGACGCCCGCCCGCAGGTTGAGCATCTGGTACCAGCGGTCGCCGTGTTCGGGATAGCCCGACTCGTAGTCGCCGGTCACCAGCACCGCGCAGGCCGCCTCGTAGCCGGCCAGCTCGCCCGGACCGCCGGGTGGGAACAGGTGCCGGGGCGTGCCGTCCCCGGTGACCGGTACGAGCCGGCCCGTGCCCGGGTCGCGCCGGTGGCAGCCGGCCGGAAGTCCGGTGACGCGGTGGGCGACGACGTACAGGTCGCAGCCGGCGGGGGCGGCGTGGTCCAGGGGGATCGGGCGGGCGGCGTCCGCCAGGACGGTGAGCAGGGCGGCCAGCGGAACCGGGACCGGTTCGAAGCCGGAGCGGGCCGAACGGCGGCGCAGCAGCGGGGCGTCGGGCGCGATCGCGCCGGGCGTCCGGGCGGTGACCACGGCGTGGACGCGCTCCGCTTCGGGGTCGAGGCCGAGCAGGCGGCCCAGTTCCCCGCCCGCGAACCGGGCGTGCGCCGTCGGCGCGGCGCCGGCCGACTCCAGCAGGGTGAGCGCCTGCCCGGTCAGCACGCCGGTGTCGAGCGCCTGCAGCCGGTGGCCGAAGGGGCCGTAGCGGGCCAGGTTCGCGTCCAGCCGGCTGGTGATCAGCAGGACCGACTCGGGCTGCTCGGGCGGCGGCCGGTCCAGCGCGCGGGTGAGGTCGGCGCGCAGGTCGGCGCGGGAGAGGAGTTCGAGTGCGTGGGCCGACGGCAGGTAGTGGCAGAGCCCGGCGGCGCCGGCCGTGTACACCTCGGCCGGATACGTGCCGCCGCCGGACGGCACCGGCCGGCCGGCACCCACGCCCGCGCCGGTCCAGTCGACCCGGGTGACGCCGTTGAGCAGCGCGAGCAGGGCCCCCAGGCGCTCCGCGGAGGCGGCCGGATCGCGGTCGGCGGAGGGCGCATCGGGTTCGGTGGAAGGCGAGTCGGGGCCGGCCGGGGGCGGGGGGAGGACCGGCGGGAACGGCAGGGGGAGGACGGGCGCGCCCGGGTGGTGCTTGGGCGGGGCGCTGCCCGCCGCCGGGTCGATGGCGGGCAGCACCCGGCCGTACCGCGCGTGGTAGCGGCGGGCCGCCGCCCCTCCGGTGTCGGCGGGCGGCGGGTAGGACGGGTGGGCCGCGTCGGACAGGTCAGCCGGGTCGGACGCGTTGGCCTGGTCGGACGGGTCGGCGTCGGGCCCGGGAGCCGGTGGCGCGGTCCTCATCCGTGCGTCCGCGCCGCCGCGGTGGCGCGCTCCGGCGTACCGGGGGTGTCCGCCGCGGTGGCCAGCACCAGTTCGAGCGCGCTGACCCCGTAGACCTCCTCCACCGCGTCGGCCGCGAGGTGGCAGAGCAGGTAGCGGGTCAGGCCGGGCAGCCCGAGACGGGAGAGGTGGAGATAGGTGTAGTTGAGCATCAGGCGGTAGCGCAGGAAGCGCGGGTCCCGGTACATCATCTGCTTGTACGTGGCGCTGCCGCTGATCGCCCGGTGCAGCGGGCTGGCGGTGAGCAGTCCGCCGATGCCGTTCTCCTCGTCGGTCGGGATCTCCGCCTCGGGGATCTCGCCGGCCTCGTACAGCGCGGTCCAGCGGCTGCCCAGCGGGTCGATCGCGGCCACCCAGCGCCGCAGCGCCGCAGCCTGGTCCGGCCCGGCCGCGGTGCCCGGCGGCTCGGGTTCGGCCCCGGCGGTGTCGAAGGCCGCGACCACGGCGCGCACCTGGTCGGTGAGCACCGCGCGGTTGGCCGCGTACCGCTGCGCGAAGGCGTCCCGCACCTGGGGGCCGACCGTGCTCAGGTAGCCCTCGGCGTGCGAGCGGAAGGAGACGAACCCGCGGCGGATCGACGGGTCCTGCGGGTGCCGGCAGAGCGTGTGCGCGGTGGCGAGCATCAGGCGCAGGGCCAGCGTCTCGCGCGGCAGTCCCGCGGCGACGGCCTCCAGGTGCTCGAACATCAGGTCGTTGGTCCGCTGGTAGAAGAGGGCCAACTCGTCGGCGCCGACCGGACAGCCCAGCACGTCGACCCGGCGGTCGTGCTCCTCCCAGGTGATCGCGTGGTCCTGGTGGAAGGGGGTCAGCGGGCCGGGTTCCCGTTCGGCCGCGGCGAGGCGGCGGTGCAGCGGCAGCAGGGCGGCCTCGTCGAGGGGGGCCGCGGACGGCCGCGTGGCCAGATATCCGCCGATCAGCTCGGCGACGGCGGGTTCCACCAACTCCGCGAAGACGGCCGGCGTGGCCTGGACCACCAGCCGCAGATGGGGACCGCGGCGCCAGTGCCGCAGCACGTAGGCCGAGGCGACGTGACCGGCGCAGCGCTCGATCACCGGCCGTACGGCCTGGAGGATCAACTGGTCGGTGTCGTCACCGAAGTACGCGATGTGGGCCGCGCGCCACTGCGGCTCGTCGGTCGGCGGGATGGCTGCCACGGGGGTCCCTCCTTCGTGGTTCTCTGCGGTCCGGGCTCGTTGCCACGGGCTTTCGTCAGCCTGTCGCTACGGGGGCCGGCCTTACGGTGGTGCGGCGCCGTCGTGGCGCGCGGGGCCGCCGGCGCCCGTCAACTCCGCCACGGCCAGCAGCGCCAGGCCGCGCAGGGTCGCCTCCTGGCCGAGCCGCACGTCGAGGCGGTTGCAGGCCAGGTGGGTCAGATGGCCGGCCAGCCGGTCGGGGAGGGCGGAGTGCCGCTGGGCGTTCCGGCAGGCCGCGAGCCACTGGTGCACCGGGTCGGTGCCGGCCTGGCCGGCAGCTTCCCCCGGTGCCTGCGCGCGGGCCGCGCGGGCTGCTCGGGCGACGGTGAGCAGGGCGGCCCGCCGGTCGCCGTACCGGGCCAGCAGGTCCGGCGCCGGCCGGTCCGGCGCGACCGCCGCGTCCAGGCTGCCGGTCAGCAGGGCGAAGCAGTGCGCCGCCCGCCGTGCCGGGCCCCACTCGGCCAGCACCGCGGCGACGGCCAGTTCGCTGCAGGTGGCGAACGCGTCCTCGACGGCCCGCAGCGCCGCACCCCGGCCGTACTTGCCGTGCTCCGGCCGGTAGGGGTGGAAGGCGAGGCTGTCGTGAGGGGCCAGGGTGCCGGATTCGCTCTCCGGCTCCTGGGCGGCCAACTGACGTGCCAACGCCTGGTATTGGCCTCCCGTCATGGCCGGCGACGGCGGCCGGGTACGGAAGAACGCGGCGGCGTGCGCCTCCAGCGTCGTGCGTACCGCGGGCTCCGCCGCCGGCGTGGTGAGGCGTACCCGCAGGCGCAGGTGCGGACCGCCCTGCCAGTGGCGGAGGAAGAAGAAGCGGTCGGCCAGGCCGCGTCGGCGCAGCTCCGCGACGGCCTCGGGGAGCAGCGCGCGCACCACCAGGTCGAGCGGGTGCCCGGTGAACACGTGGGCGCTGACCCAGCGGTCGTCGGGTTGCGGGTCCGATGCCGGGGCCGGCTGAGACTCCGGCTCCGGGTCCGGCCCCGGCTCCGGGTCCGGTACGCCTCCGGGCGGGCGGGTCAGCATGTCCGCGCCTGGCGGTCCGGCAGCGGGAGCGGGGCGGCGGGCAGCTCGACCACGAACTCGGTCGCGTACCGGCGGCCGTCCCGGTGGGCCGGAGCGTCGTGGAGGTCGGGCAGGGCCTCGGTGAGCAGCAGCGGGCGGCCGGTGGCGGCCGCCCGCTCGAAGACGCGGAGCAGATGGGCGTGGGCGAAGTCGACGTACACCGGCTTGCGGTCCTTGTCGTGCAGCGCGGGGCCGGTGAAGCCGTCGGCGGGGCGTGGGGTGAGGGTGCGCAGGAAGCAGCGCTGCGGCAGGCCGAGCGCGGCGCGCCAGGTGTGCACGCGGACCAGGTAGGCCGCGTCCGGCTCCCCGGCGGTGCGGGCCGGCGCCCTTCCGCGGTCGACGAACCAGGTCGCCCGGCGCAGCACCACGGCCCCCAGGGCGAGCCGGGGCATCCTCGTCCAGCCCGCGTCGGGCGCCGCCCCCGGGTCCGTACCCGGTGGCGCGGTCCGCGCCGGCGGGAGCAACTGCCACAACTGCGGCCAGTCCGACCAGAAGGCGTAGGAGGTCTGACCGAACGCCTCCGCCAGCAACCGGGCCGGCAGCGGGAGCAGCGGCGTGGCGAGCAGGCCCAGGTGCAGCGGCCGTACGACGCGGCCGGAGGCGCGGTGGAGCAGGTGGAGGCGGCGGGTGCGGGGGTCGTGCACGACGTCCAGGTCGGCGGGGCGGATCAACCGCTCGGGGGGCCGGTGCGAGGTGGCGCCGTCCAGGTCGATCGCGTAACGGGTGGCCGCCGCCCGCTGGTTGAGGGCACTGCCGAAGGCGGCGTCGAACTCGACGTGGAGCGGGGTGCCCGCGGGAACGCCGTCGGGAAGCCCCTCGTGGGCTGCCTCGGGGCAGCCGGGGTCGGGTGCGGCAACCTCGGGTGCGGCAGCCTCGGAATCGACCTCCTCGGGTTCGGCCGCTCCGGCCGCCGCGTCGAGCAGGCGGGCGATCCGGGTCCGGCCGGTCCCATGCCCGCAGGTGACCGTGTTGAGCACCAGGCCGAGCCCGGCGGTCGGGTCGTCGGGCAGGGTCTGGACGTAATAGGCGTGGTGGTCGCCGGAGGTGTCCGGGTCGGGCCAGGCGCCGCACAGTTCGCCGACGACCTGGGGTGCGAGACGGACGGTGCCGTCGTGCGCGGGCGCAGTGCCGGCGATCAACTGGCGCAGCTCGTCCCGCCGTTGAACGTCGCGCTCGCTCGGAACGTGTGCCCCGGGTGCGGCCCACCAGGCACCGAAGTCCTGGAGGAAGCGGGTGAAGGGCTGCCGGAAACCCGGGCCGTACGCGGTCAGGGCGCGCTGCCGGAGAGCTTCGCGCGGCGGTGCGAGCGTGTCGAACGGGGCGAGCAGCGCGGGTATCCGTGCCAGGTCGGCGAGCGCCTGCTGCCAGCCGGCGGGATCGAGCACGGCGGCCGTGCCGACCGTGACGGTGTGGTGGAAGTACACCGGCCCGCGGTCCAACTCGTCGTTCGGGCCGATCAGTTGGAGGCGCCGGGCGGCATCCGTGGTGTGCCGGCGCAGGGCGGCGGCGAGGTCCCGGTGGGAGCCGGGCGCGGCGGCCCGGGCGGCGTCGATCCCGTCGCGGATGGCGCGCAGGTCGTCGAGCAGAGGGGTGAGGCGGTCGCGGTGCCGCGGTGCCGGCAGGTGGCGGCCGAGCCAGTCGTCCAGCGAGGCGGCGTCGAGTTCCTGGTCGGGCGGGCCGAGCCGGACCTCCAGCAGGCCGAGCCGGACCAGCCGGGCGATGACGGCGTCGGCGGCGGAGCCGGGGGAGTCGGCGGCGGGGAAATCGGCTGAGTCGGCGGGGAAATCGGCTGAGTCGGCGGGGGAATCGGCTGAGTCGGCGGGGCCGGTCGTGGCGCTCCCCGGGCCGGGCGCGCCGAGCAGGGCGCGCAGCCGTACGGGGCTGGGCTCCTCGTGGACCGCCGCCAGGATCGCGGCCAGCGCGGGTGTGGCGGGCAGGGCGCGTACCTCGCCGGACGGGCCCGGCGCGGTGAACAGCCACCGCTCACCCTCGGGGGAAGGCACCGGTGTGGCCGACGGGTTGACGCGCAGCCGCACGGCGGCGCCCAGTTCGGGCACGTGGGCGAGGGCGGCGGCGATCCGGGACAGCGGCAGCAGACCCGCCTCGGCCACCTCGGCGCGGACGGAGCTCTCCAGCCGCACGCCGGCGCCGGCGTCCGCCTCCCAGCGGCCGAAGCCGACGGCGGCGAAGGTGGTCAACGGGCTGGGTTTGGCCATCGCGCGGCCCGCGTACTTGGCCAGCCGCACGGCTGCCCCGTCCAGCGGGCGCCGTTCGGGCGTGCCGCGCTCGCCCCAGCGCAGCAGGTCCTCGTACAGGTCGGGGCTGGCGTAGTCGAGACCGGTGGCGAACGCCCGGTCCTGGACGAGCGCGGCGAGGGCGGCCGCCGCCGACCGGGTCTCGACCGGTAGGACGCTGCCCAGTTCGGCGAAGAGCTCCGCCCGGGTGCGACGCAGATCGGCGTGGTGGTGGAGGCGCTCGGCGAGCGCGGTGCCGAGTACGTCCGGCGGGGCCGCCGCGCCCAACAGCGGTCCGATACGGGCGCCTTGGTGCACGGCGCGGCGCAGGCCCACCAGCCGGGCCTTGAAGGGGCGGGCCGGCTCGGTGCCGATCAGGGCGTACAGCGCGTCGCTCAGCCGGGCCGCGTCGACGGTCAGCCGCTGGTCCAACGACGCGACGCGGACGGCGAGTTCGGTGCTGCGCGGGATGCGGGAGGCGTCGAGCGCGGTGGTCGGCAGCCCGGCGGTCCGCACTCCCACGGTCCGGTCGGCCGGGGCCGGAGCGGGGGCGGGCGCAGGGGTGGTGAGCGCGGGGCGACCGGTCGAAGGCGGCGTGTTCCGGCTCATCAGAACACCACGGGGATACGGAAGGCGGCGCCCGGGCGTGCCGTGCCGACGGCCACCTGGAAGAGCACGGTCTCCTCGCCCGAGGCCGCCCCGAGCAGGCGTTCGGCGCTTGCGGCGTCGTAGCCGTTGTGGACCCGGGCGGACAGGCCGTGCCGCGCCGCGACCACGCAGAGCAGGTGGGCCGCCGCCCCCGCGACCAGGTGCAGCCTGCGGAAGGCGTCGGTGCCGTGCCGCGCGACGGTGGCACCGCGCCGCACGGCGAGGTACGCGGTGCAGGAGGTGGAGCGGAAGTTCATCGACACCCGGCCCTCGGTCTGCCCGATCCGTTCGAGCAGCGGCAGCGGGTCGCCGTCGTGGACCTGGCGCAGGCGGCCGCCGCCGTGGACGTAGTGGCCCGGGGAGGTGCCGGCGACGCGCCGGACCAGCAGGTGGCAGGAGAAGCCGGTGAACGGCGCCGCGGCGAGGGCGGTTTCGAGATCGGTGAGCAACTCCCGTGGCGCGGGCACGGGTTCGGGGTCGAAGAGCGCGGCGCCGGAGTGGCGGGCGCGGAGTACCGAGGCCAGGTCGGGTGGCGGCCAGGCCGCCCGGTCGGCCGTGGGCGCCGCCGGTCCCAGGATCTCCAGGTAGCCCATGGGGTGTTCAGCCATGGCCGGCAGCCGGTTCGCGCAGAGGTCGTGCAGCGTCTCCCGGTCCTGGCCGGGCCGGGTGCGCAGGCCGAGCGCGGTGGCGACCAGGTGCACCGCGCCCAGCAGCATCCCCGCCTCCTGGGCGCACAGCCGCGGGGCGTAGTCGCCGTAGAGCCGGGCCGTCCGGGCGAACCGGCTGGTGATCACGACATGCCGCGAGGTGCCGGGACCGCCGTCCCGATCATCGCCCGACGAACCTGGCAGCAGCACGAGTTGGTGGTGGAGCGGATCGAACCGGAAGGCCGCGGTGGGGGTGAGCAGGGTGAGCTCGCTCGGGTAACGGCACCGCGCGGAGGCCACCGCGCGGTGCAGCGGCCAGCCGCCCGGGGTCAGGTCGTGCTGGAGCAGGCCGTAGGAGTAGTGCAGCAGCGCGGCGAGGACGGCCGGGTCGGCGAGGGTGGCCGGGGAACCGGGGGAGGGCGCCAGGTGGAGCGGCGGCGGCGCCAGCGGGAGGCGCGGCCCGGGCGGGAGCGGGTCGGGCTCCGCGCCGGCCGTTCCGGGTGCCGGGTGTCCCGCCGCGAGCGTGGGCGGGATGGCCCGGCGGGAGTAGACCGCGTCCGCCCAGAGCGACGAGGGGAACGGGTCCTCGGTCGCGAAACTCCTTGCGGTGCTGGGGGTTCCGGGGGTTCCGGGGGGCTCGGGAACCGTACCGGCCGTGCCGGCCGGCGCGGTTGGACCGGTCCCCGCGGCCGTGCCGGTCCGGCCGGCGGCCCCGCCGGTCACCGCGCCTCCGCGCCGAGGAAGCGGCCGGTGGGCAGATCCAGGACCGCGGCATCGGTCACCAGTGACGGGTCGGCGCCCTCGCCGGTGCCGTCCAGGCCCGCCACCCGGTGCAGCAGGTGCAGGCAGAGCTGGTTGGCGGCGAGCGCCGCCACCGGGCCCCCGAGGTACGCACTCGGCCCCGGCGGGTGCGCCGGACCGCCCGAACCCGTGGCGCCGGTCGCGCCGTGATCGGGCCCACCATCCCGCGGTTCCACGGGGGTTGGAGGTTCCGAGGCGTCCTCGGGAACGCCCACCGAACTGATCACCACGCGGTCGCCCCGTCCCACCGCCTGCCCGTACAAGAGCCCACCGCGGGACGCCAGCGCGCGGGCCCGGCCCGCCGGTTCCGGGTCCCACACGTCCGAGCCGAGCAGCACCACCCCGGCGCTCGCGGGCGGTTCGGAGGTCTCCGCGCCCACGGCTTCGTAGCGAAAGCACCCGCCCTCCTGCTGGAGCAGCGCCACGCACGCGCTCAGCCGGGCCGTGTCCCTCGCGGCCTGCGGACCCTCGTCGGCCTCGCCGCGTCGCAGGCGGACATGGGCCACCCCCGAGGCGAGCAGGGCGAGGACCAGCGCGCGTGCCATCCGCCCGCTGCCGACCACCAGGGGAGCGCAGTCGCGGTACCGCTCGAAGCGGTGCTCGGGCGAGTCCGCGCGCGCCGCGACGAAGTCGATCAGCGCGGCGTGGTGGGCGCGTATCCGCGGGGTCAGGCCGTGCGGAAGATCCGCCGTGGCGTCGCGTACGAAGCCCTCCCGGGCCAGCAGTTCCACCAGGGTGCGGACGTGCCGCGCGGCCTGTGGCGGGAGGTCGGCGGTGAGCTGGTCCAGGTCGCTGCCGCCGTCCAGGAACGGCCGCAGCCGTTCCAGCCACGGGTGGATTCCCGGCAGCGCGAAGGCCGCCGTGTGCCGGGGTCCGCTGATCACCACGCCCCGTTCGGAGGGCAGCAGATGCGTGTCGGGAAGCAGCCTCGGCCTCATCGCCACCTCCATCGGGGTTCCGCGGCGGGAACGTGTTCTCGCGGGCGAAAGGCGCGGGGAGGCGCCGGACGAAGCCGTGCCCACGACCTCCGGGCGGCCGACACTAGCTCAGCTCAATGGTCTAGTCCATCCCCTTCACAGACCCCATTCGTCACGCTAGTGTCCGAACTGGGCGCCCGAACATGCGTGTTGATGCTCCATTAGGTTCGAAAGGAGGGCTCTGATGAACGAGAACAGCAACGGCTCACCCTCGCTTGCTGCGGCGGTCGCCGACCTCGCGCTGGACCTCGACTTGGACTCGCTGGCCGGGGACGAGCACAGCCAGTCGCTCACGGCGGGCCACGGTATGACGGAGGCGAGTGCGTCCTTCTGCTGCGCGCCGCCGCCGAACTGCTGTAACTGCAGCTGTTCGTGAGTCGGTAGCGCGTGCCGGGCGGAAGGTCGCCCGGCACGCGCGTCGGCCCGGTGCCGGCCGGCCTCGCGCCGGTCAGCCGGGTGCCGGCCGGTCTCATGCCGGCCGGTCTCATGCCGGTCGGCCCCCGTGCCGGTCGGCTCCCCGCGCGTTCAGCTCCTCGCGTGCTCAGCGCTCGCGGTTCATCAGGCTGAGGACGGCGCGGACGAGCGCGGCCAGCGCGGAGTCGGACAGCGGTTTCGTCTCCAGCCGGAACTCCACGGTGGTGCGGCTGTTGTCGCGCTTGAAGCGGAAGGCGACGTGCAGGCGCAGGAAGGCGAGGACCCCGGCGAGGACCGCCAGGTCGGGGAGGAGGTCCTCGCCGCCCATCTGGTCGTCCTCCGGCGGGTCGTCGAGGATCTCCGCGACCAGGTCCCGCGCGGCCTCCTCGCGTACGAGCGCGGCCAGCACGCGGCGGGCGGCGGCCGCGGGATCGTCCGGCCGAAGCGGCGGGGCCCCGGCGCCGGCCTGGGCGAAGAGCTCCTCAAGGACCTGCTGTGCCTGCATCGTGTCCGTCACGCCGGTGGGGAAGGCCCGGCCCAGCTCGTGGGCGGCCTCCTCCAGTGCCAGCAGCGCGGCGCGGTCCGGCAGGGCGGCGGCCCGCTCGGCGTGGACGTCGTCGCCCATGTCAACTCCAGTCTCCGAGCGGGACGAACGCCGCCCAGTGGTAGGGATGGGACAGGTAGCGGCGGTCCTCGTCGGCGAGCATGCGCCGCTGCGCGTCCCACAGGGCGCGCCACAGCGGGCGGCCGTCCATCACCGCACCGGTCACCTCGTCGAGCAGGGCCGCGGAGCTGGTGCGGTCCACCTGCCAGATCGGGGCGAGGACCGTGCGGGTGCCACCGCGCAGCAGGGCGCGGGGCAGGCCGGTGAAGTCCTCGCCGGGATGGTCCGGTTCGTGCCAGCCGACCGAGCAGGCGCGCAGCACCACGCGGGACGGGGTGCGCGACCCGCTCAGGTCGCGGGCGCGCAGGAAGGTCCGCCGGGCCCGCTGCGAGGCGGGATCGGCCTGCCGGCTGGGCCGGTCGGTGCCGTCGGAGAGCAGCAGGGCGGAGTTCTCCGGGTCGCTGTGGTCCTGGTGGCCGTGGCAGGCGATGTAGGCGAGGTCGGCCCGCGCGATGTGGTCGAGGACCTCCTCCGGGGTGGCCTGCGGTCCGGTGAGGGCGGACAGCCGCCAGCCGCGGCCGGCGGGAAGCGTGTCGGCCTCGAAGCCGCTGCCGCCGCCCCGCAGGTCCTCCTCCGCCGCCACCCGTACGCACAGCGCGCTGCCGGAACCGGCCGGCGGTGCGGCGCGCAGCGCGGCCAGGGCCGAGATGCTCGGGATGTACACCAGCGCCGCCTGCTCGACGCAGTACCGGCCGTCCGGCAGCCGCAGCGCGCCCAGCGGCAGCACGGACAGCGGCCCGTGCGGCGCCACGCACAGCAGCCCGCGCCCCTCCAGCAGGTCCTGGAACGGCATCAGCCGGGCGGCGAGCCCCTCCAGGGGCAGCGGGGACGGCCGCCGCGGTCTGATCGGGGGGACGGGGGGAAAGGCGGAGCGGTCGCCGTCGACCGTGCGGCGGATCTTCTCCGCGGCGGCGTGCAGTTGCGCGCGTCCGACCCGGATGCGGTGCCACCGCAGGGCGTCCTCACCGGACGCCAGCACGAAGCAGAACGTCTCGGATTCGCCGGTGAAGTACGAGGCCAGCACCATGCCCTCGGCCGGAGCCGCCTCGTTGAGCAGCCGCGACGCCTCGGCGAACCCGGCGGGCCGTGCGGTGCGCAGCCGTACGTACTCCGGGACGAACGGCTCCAACTGCTCGTACAGCAGGCCGAGCGCCCCCGCGCACTCGCGCCAGGCCCAGGCCCGGTCCGGCCGCTCCCCGCCCGCCAACCGCCGCTGCGCGGACAGCAGTCGCCGCTCCTCCGCCCACACCCGCTGCGGCACCTGCGGCGGCTCGGCCAGCGGCATCCGTGCGAGGTCCTCCACGACCCCGCGTGCCTTCGTCTCCTCGTGCAGGTCGAACGCGAGCAGGTCCGGCGGGCGGCCGTCGGGCAGCGGCAGGTCGTCGCCGTGCTCGAACAGCAGGGACAGCAGGGCCTCGTAGAGCCGGAGCACGAGCCCCGCCGCCTGGTCCGCGTCCTGGAGCACCGGATGCGACTCCCGTGCCCGCAAGCGCAGTTCGCGGTGGTGCCACAGCACCTCGAAGGCCCGCCGGTGCCCGCCCGGAACCCGCAGCAGCAGCCGGGCCAGCCCCAGCGGCAGGTCCGGGTCCGGGAGCCGGCCGTGCGCGTCGTACGAGGCGAGGACCTCCTCCGCCAGCCGCGCCGCCACCAGCGGGCCACGGACCTCGGCGACCGCCTCGCACACCGGCACCGTCAGGTCCTGCAACGTGAGGAGCGCGTCCCGCTCGATCGCCCGGCGCAGCCCTTCCGCGAGCCGGTCCGCGAGCTGCTCCCGCCGCCGGGGATCGCGCTCGACGCGGCACAGCCGTTGCAGCGCCAGCAGGCGGGTGTCCGGCAGGTGGTTGGCCCCCGCGGGGAAGAGCCGGAGCATGCGCTCGCGCAGCCTGGCGAGGGCGAAGGAGAGCGAATCGTGGAAACCCTCCGCGGGCAGCAGCCGGGTGAGCGGCATGCGCGTGCGCAGCCGCTCGGGAAGCCGCTCCGGCTGCCGCGCGTGCCCGGGGTCCCCGGACACGTACAGGGCGTAGCGGTAGCACTCGGCCGCGCCCTGGTGGCGGTCCTCGGACAGGTCCAGGTCGCCCATGGTGACGAAGAGTTCGCCGAAGCAGGGGTAGGTCGAGCCCGCCGCCTCGAAGAGGCCCTGCACCAGATGGGACTCCAGCGTGAACGTGTCACGCGGCAGCCGCGGATCGGTGCCGGAGAACAGCAGCCTGGCCAGCGTGCAGCGCAGCGACACCGCGTTCAGGGCGCCCGCCCCCTGCTGCTCGGCACGTTCCAGCTCGTTGCCGAGCAGCTCGAACGCCTCCCACTGGCGGTCGTTGCGCTCCAGGCAGGAGGCCAGGCCGTACACCGCCGAAGCGCGCACCGCCGCGCGCGTCGACGTCTGCGGCAGCTCCAGCAGGGCGCGGTAGGCGTCCACCGCCGCCCCGAGCGCACCGACGGCCTCCGCCACGCGGGCCCGGCAGCCGAGCAGATCCGACCGCGCGGGCACGAACGACCGTTCCGCGTCGTCCAGACCCGCCGTCAGCGCCTCCGCCCGTTCCAGCGCGGGCACGGCCTCCCGGTAGTGGTGCAGCGCGATGAGGGCCTGTGCGAGCTGGAAGCGCAGCGCCGCCTCCTCCACGGCGGTGACCTCCGGCTCCCGGTCCACGGCCGCGGCCGCCTGCCGCAGCACCTCCGCCCGGCGCGGCGGATCGCCCATCGCCACGTACACCGACGCCAGTTGCAGGTAGGTGTTCACCAGCGAATGCGCGTCGCCCACCGCGTGCTGGAGCGAGAGCGCGTGGGCCGCGTGGTAGAGCGCCCTGCGGTGCCGGCCCTGCCCGAGCAGGTGGTTCGCCCAGTCGGCGCGGGCCGTGGTCCGGCTCGGGCCGTGGTCGGTGAGCAGTCCCAGCGCGGCGATCGCGTGGGCGTTGCCGCTCCGGTCGGCGTTCCACTGCGCCAGCAGCCGCGTCGCGGCCCGCACCGGCTCGTCCGGAATCAGGGCGCGCTGCCCCTCCAGCACGCGGTAGGCACCCAGCACGCCCCGCGCGGCGCAGGCGCGGCGCAGCAACCCCGGGAACCCCTCCCCGCCGGCGGACCCGCCCGCCGGTCCGGCGGCGGGAGCCGTCACCGCCAGGGCCTCGCAGCGCTCGGCGAGGAACACCGCCAGCTCCGCGAAGGTCCCTCGCCCGAAGGAGCGGTCCGTCTCCGCCTGCTGCCGCAGGACGGCCGCCGTCTCCTCGTGCCGGCCCGGCGGGATACGCCCGAAGTGGGCGAGCACCTCCTCGTACGTGGGGGACGACAGGGCGCGCAGCGCGAGCTGCACGGGCAGCACATCCCGGTCCTCATCCGGCACCGTGCTCCCCCTTCCGGCCATGCCCGCCGAGTCCCGACAGGGCCTCCTGGTACGGGCCCGGGTACTCGGAGGCGCGGGCGCGCAGCCGCAACTGCTCCCACGGCTCGCGCAGGCTCCGCTGGCCGCGCTCGGCCTCCGTCTCCAGCAGCATCGCCTCGAACCCGGCCTCCTGCTCCCGCGTGCGCCGTTCGAGGAGGGTCGGCTGCTGCACGCCGGCCAGCACCGCCGATCGAGGAGCGAGGCGGCGCAGGCGGGCCAGCACCTCGTCCCGCTCCCGTGCGGGACCGACCGCGACGCGGATACGGGCCAGTTGCTCCAGCAACGCTCCCGCCAGGGGCAGTCGGTCCTGCTCCAGCAGCGCCGCCGCCCGGTCGAACGGGTCGAGCGCGTCCTTGGCCTCCCCGAGGGCGACCAGCGCCGCCGTGTGCAGCAGCAGCCGGTCCGTGCCCAGCGGCTCCTCGCCGAGCCGCTCCCGGATCTCCCCGTCCGCCGCGGTGCGCAGTTCGAGGAAGCGCAGCTCGTCGGCCCGTTGCCGGCGCAGGTCGCGCACCGCGATCAGCCGGTTGTGGGCCATCGCGGCACGCTGCGAACCCGCCGGGTACGGCGACGTGTGCGGACCGACGTTCTCGAATCCGCTGACCACGTGGGCCAGCAGCCACATCGCCATCTCGGGCCGCTCCGCCGCCGCGTAGGCGCAGGCCGTGTCCACCCACGCGCCCCGGCGCCGGGGACCCGCACTGAGGGCCGACAGCAGCGCCGTCGCCGCCGCGAAGACCTGCCCGGCGCGCAGCAGCGCGACGCCCAGCAGATGCTCGTGCACCGGACCGCGCGTCGCGACCTCGAAGAACGGTTCCAGCGCGCCCATCCGTTCCCGAAAGGGCGCCTGCGGCACCGGCAGCCGCTCCACCCACTCGCGCGGCAGCTCCTCCGGGTCGAAGGGAACCTCCCACCCCAGCACCGCGGTTGCCTCACGCAAGCCCGCCACCCCCCGTCCGGAACGCGACCTCTGTCCTTCGATGACCAGTGTGCCCGAGCACGTACCCCGCGGGCGCGGAGCCGGCGGATGCGGAGCCGGCGGATGCGAGGCCGGCGGATGCGGTACGGGGCGGCCCGGGGCTCACTCGTCCATGAACACGATCCGGCGGGCCGGGCCGGAGGTGCCGGGGGCCGTGATGGTCGACACGCGGCCGGCGGGGACCGCGCGTTCGCGGCCCCAGGCGCGGATCTCTTCGATCTGCTCGGGGTTGAGCCGGCTCAGCGGCACGGTGTTGGCGAAGGCGTCCAGGAGGTAGGAGGGCTTGAGCCGGTCGGCGCCACCGCATCGGAACGCCTCCTCGCCGACGTCGTGGAGGGTGGACTCGATGTCGGACCCCGCGAAGCCCTCCGACAGGTCGACGAGCCGGTCCACCTGCTCCGGGTCGGGGTCGGCCCGCAGATAGCGGTGGTAGTAGACCTCGATGATCTCCTTGCGGTCCTGACTGTCCGGCAGGTCCACGAAGAACAGCTCGTCGAACCTTCCCTTGCGCATGAGTTCGGGCGGCAGGCTGCGGATGTCGTTGGCGGTGGCCACGATGAAGGCCCGCGACCGGGACTCCTGGAGCCAGAAGAGGAACTGCCCGATGATCCGCTGCGGTACGCCGGACATGTCGTCCCGGCCCGCCAGGCCCTTCTCGATCTCGTCGATCCACAGGACGCACGGCGCCACCCGGTCCGCCATGGCGAGGGCCTCCCTGAAGCGGCCCTCGGACTCGCCGAGGTACTTGCCGTGGATGCTGGCCATGTCGAGCCGGTAGAGCGGGAGTTGCCACTCGTGGGCGATGGCCTTGGCCGACAGCGACTTGCCGCAGCCCGGAACTCCCACCAGCAGGACGCCCCGTGGCGGCCGCAGTGCCGTGTCGCGCAGGTCGGCGTGCATCATGTCGTGCTTGCGGGCCAGCCACTTGCGCAGGTTGGTGAGGCCGCCGATCGTGTAGTCGCCCTCCTTGAGCTGGACGCGTTCGAGCCCGGTGAGGTCGGAGAAGATGCGGTCCTTCGCCTGGGCCAGCCCGAGGACGTCGCCCTTCAGGATGGAACCCTTGGCGGCGATGGTGGCCATCAGGTTGATGCACTCGGCCTCGGTGACACCGCAGAGGAACTCGGCCGCGCGCCGGGCGTCGTCCTGGTCCCACTCGATCGGGATGTGCCCTTGGTGGTCGCCGAGGAAGCCGGTCAGCGCGTCGTACATCTCGTCGGTGTCCGGCAGGTCCAGGTGCAGGCTCATGCCGAGGCGCTGAAGCCCGCTCCAGATGGGCGCGTCCGTGATCAGCACGATGCTGCCGGAGTTGTTGTCGGCGAGCCGGGCGAGTTCGGCGATGTGCCGGGTGACGGGAGTGTCGTCCTCGAGGTGGTCGGGATCGACGAGGACCACGGTCGCGTTGGCCCGGCCGCTGAACTGCTTCGCGGCGAAGTCCATCGCGCCGACCAGCGAACGGTCGTCGTGCACGGGGGCGTTGGTGCGCAGGTCGCGCAGCCCGGTGGCCCGCGTGTAGATCCAGAACGGCATGGTGCTGCGGCGCGGCTGGTTGGCCGCGTCCCGCAGCAGCCGCAGGGCACGCTGCTGCTCGATGGAGCGCATACCGATCACGGGCACCCGGGCGGAGATGTAGCTGTCGAGGTGGGCCAGGCTTTCGGAGTAGTTCGACATGCGGGCCTTCGGTCGCGTGGGCGGAGTTGCGGGCGGGGGGCTGCGTCGGCGGGGTCTGCGGGGGCCGGGTCATGTGGGCACGTGGCGGGGGCGGAAGGCGGGCCGCGTGAGCAAGTGGCCTGGCCAGGAGGGGAGTTCGGTCGGCTCAGTCGGTGATCACCCGGCGGCGCGGGCGGGCCGCGGGATCGACGGCCCACGGGTCCGGGTCCGGGTCCGGGTCCGGGATCGGGACCGCGTTCGGGTCCGCCTTCCCGCGGGCCGCGGCCTTCCCCGGAGCGGGCGGGTCGGCCGGGAGCGCGGCGGTCAGCGGGTTGTCCCGGAAGGTGCGCCGGCGCTGCTCCACCCAGCGGGGGTCGGAGCCGTTCTCCGCGGCTGCCAGGTCCAGGGAGCGCTCCAACTGGTCCTGCAGATCACGGATCTGGCCGTCGACCATGTCGGTCAGCCGGGTGCGCGTCGTCTCGGGCAGCCCCGGGTGCCCGGCGACCGCCCGTACGGCCCGCAGCCCGTTTCTGGCCTGGGCCAGCGCGCGGCCCGCCGAGAACTCGTCCGACGCCGCGAGCAGCGCCGCGACCAGCCGGTCGGCCCAGGTGGTGAGCCGGGTGTCGAGCGCCCGGCTCAGGTGCTCCGCCAGCCGCTCCCAGGTCTCGGCCGGAAACCGGTCGTCGGCGAGCGGCGGCAGCGCGCCGGGAGCGACCGGCTCCTCGGCCGCCCAGCGCCGCAGGAACTCCACCCACGTCTCGTACGGCCCGCCGTGCCCCCAGTACGCGTTCACACCGAGCCGCCGGGCCTGCGCACGAGGGTCTCGCCCGGCGGGAGCGGCTCCCAGTCGGGCAGGCCCTCGACGACCCTGCGGACCCGGCTGGTGACACGTTCCCCGGTTCTCCGGCCGGCGGAGGAGGCCCACGGGGAACCGCCGCCGGACGAGGACCAGGCGGTCTCCCCGGGCGGCCTGCGGGGCGGGGGCGGTTCGGTGGGGTACGGGCCGGGGCCGGTGGTGCTCACGATGCGGGTCCCTCCTTGGCTACGGTGCGGCCCTCGAAGGGCGAACCGCTGTGAACAGCGGTGCTCAACGACTTGATCATCTCCCGGCAGCGCGGCTCGACCTCCTCGGCCGTGCGCAACTTCTGCTTCCAGTCGGTGAGTTCGGCGGAAGCGGCGCGCAACTGGTGGACGGACTCCAGCTTGGCCTTTTCGAGGATCGTGCGGGCGTTGTCCTGGAGCCGGCGGGCGGCCTGGGCGCCGTTGTACAGGACCAGGCCCCAGACGCCGCCCACGACCACCGAGATCACCAGGGCGACCGGCATGCTGAAGGCCCCGACGACCACCAGGATGCCGAGGATCACGAGCGCGAGCGGCGCCGCCTTCCGCACCCACGGGAAGGCGTACGAGGCGACGAAGGGCGCCATGTGCTGGTCCCAGTGCGCGGTCAGCGACTGCTCCAGGTCGGGCATCGGCCGGGTGAACGTACCGTTCCACTGCGGGAGTCGGAACGTCTGCGCGGCCACCGTGCACGTCGTGCCGAACTGCGCCTGGACATCCGGCGGCACGGCGGCACGGTAGTCGCGGGTGAATCCGGCGTGCGCCTGCAGGAACCACTCGTGGCAGGCGGCGACGGCCAGTTGGCGGGTGGCCTGCGAGGTGCCGAGGGCCGCCGGGTTGAGCGCGGCGGTGGTCTGCACGGTCAGGTAGTCGAGCGTCTCGTCGTACGAGGCGGAGTCCGCGTCGGCTGCCTTGCGGGCGGCGTCCAGGTCGCCGCCGTGGTCGATGACCGCGTGGTTGAAGGCGAGGTCGCGGCGGAGCGGCAACTCCTCGTTGTCGTACCCGGAGACGAGCCGGTCGAGGATGTCGTCCACCGCGTCCTCGATCCGCTCGGTGGGCCGGCCGACGTGGTCCATGACGGCCTGGTACTTGTCGAGCACGGCCTGCTGGGCGCGGGCCCGGCCGAGGACGCTGCCGAGCTGCGGCCACTGCGGGCTGACCTGGGCCAGGCGCGGGAACTCGGCCACCGCGGACGGCCGGGCGAGCGAGTCGATCTCGTCGCGCCAGCGGGTGATCTGCCGCCGCTGGGAGTCGTCGTCGTCCATGAACTGCTCGCGCCAGCCGGCCAGTGTCGTGTCGAGCAGTTCACGGCCGGCGAGCCCGAACGCGCCCTGGGCGATGGACTCCAGGATGACGGCGAACTCCCGGCCGAGCGCGGCCGGGTCCTGGGCGATCAGGTAGTGGCGCAGCCAGCGCACGGCTGCCGCCCTGCGCTCCTGCCGGCGCAGCACCAGGGCGAAGAACAGCGAGGTGCGCTCCGGCGAGCGCCGGAACGCCTCGTCCACGGCCTTCTCGCACAACGTGCGGTCGTCGGCCGACCAGGAGGCCAGCGCCACCAGGGCGGGCGCCAGCCAGTAGCGGGGCGTCTGGATCATCAACTGGTCGCTGACGAGGCGGACGTTGTCCTCGGACACCAGGCCCAGGTCGAAGGCCTGGAGCATCCCGACCGCGGTGCGGCGCACCGTCTTGTGGTGGCCGAACTCGTGGTCGACCTGGTCCTGGATCACGCCGACGCGGGTTTCGGCGCGCTGGACGTTGGCGGTGAGCTGTGCGGTCCTGACGAAGGCGAGGAACTCGTCGCGCAGTTGCTGGAGTTCCGTGCGGGTCTGCTGCTGGTGGGACTCGACGGCCGCCACCTGGCCGGAGACGGAACCCACCTGCTCGCTGAGCCGGACCACGAGGTTGCTGACCTGCTGCACCTTCCGATGAAGGGCGTAGTCCACCTCGGACATGCGGTTTCTCTCCGATCACACGGTTCGGGTCGGGGGCGTCGGCAGCGGGTGGGTCAGGGACGGACCACGGTCCCGTCGTCGAGGACCGGCAGGAGCAGCCCGCCGGGGTAGACCTCGACGAAGGCGTAGCCGCCGGAGCGCACCAGCATCCGGGCGGCCGCGAAGGGTTCGGGCACCGCCTCGAAGGGGGTGAAGTGCCGGACGATCTGCTGGAAGAGGTTGAGTTGATGGTCGACGTACGGGGGGCCGAGGCGGCAGACGGCGAAGAAGCCGACGGGGGCCTCGCCGTAGCCGGTCTCGTACTGGTCGCGAATCCACTCGGCCAGTCGCTTGCGCGCGGTCTCGTCGAAGCCGGCGTCGAGGCGGCCCACCGCGTCGCGCAGGTCCTGCGGGCGCGGAGCGAGGGCCGCACGGCGCGGCGGGACGTGGGGCCCGGTCCGGCCGACGACCCGGCCGGAGGAGGGCCCGGTACCCGTGCCCTGCTCGGTGCGGCGCAGGAGGTCCGGCGACATGGCGGGCGGCGACATCGCGGGCGTCGCCGCACCGCCGCTCTGCACGATCCGCCGTGGCCGTTCCAAGTGACCCATGTGTCCCCCGACGTGAGTGAAGGCGTTCGCCGTCTCCGCGGTGCGTGCCCTCTTCGGCTTCAGCGTGGCGCCTGCGAGAGACGAAGACTAGTGACGCTGCGTCAATTCTGCGACCGGAAGCGCGGCTTCACGGTCGAATAACCGAATTGCGCCCAGGATTCGCCCGGTCGGCGCCCGGCTCGCTCGCGCGAGCGGCGCGACGCGGCTGGCAGACTGCCCACCATGGGGTCGATCCATGCGTTCATGACGGGCGTCAACGCCTACCCTGCGCACATCGCCAAGCCGCTCACCGGCTGCGTCAACGACATCACCGAGGCCCGTCGGCTCCTGACGGACCGCACCGGGGGCGCCGCCCGGGTGCGGGTCCTGCTCGACGGCGCGGTGACGGTCGCGGCGGTGGAGGACGGCATCCGTACGTTCCTGGGGGCCGTGGGCCCGGGGGACACGGCGCTCTTCTGGTTCTCCGGGCACGGCACCGAGACGGTCGCTTCGGGCGCGGACCTGCTGATCGAGGCGACAGGCCGGAACCAGGCGCTGGTCTGCGCGGACGGCCCGCTGCTCGACAAGCGGCTGGGCGCACTGCTCGGCGAGGTCGCGGGCCGCGGCGCCCATGTGGTGGCGGTGCTGGACTGCTGCTACTCCGGCGGCGCCACCCGGGACGACGCGGAGGCGGCGGGCATGACCGCGCGCTTCGCGCCACCACCGCCGCGGTGGGGGGAGGGGGAGGCGGCGCGGAGCGTGGCGCGCGAGGACATGGCGGGGGATGCGGCCCAGGGCGTGACGCGTGACGTGGAACTGCCCCAAGTCCCCCTGCGGCACCTGCTGTTGGCCGCGAGCAGGCTCGATCAGCTCTCGTACGAGGGGGAGTTCGACGGGCGCCGGCACGGTGTCTTCACGCACGCCCTGCTGGGCGCGGCCCGGGCCGCGGGCCCGGACACCACGTACCGGAAGTTGCTGGCCGCGGCCGACGCCCGGGTCCAGCGTGCCGGCGGCGGGCAGCGGCCGGTGCTGTATCCCGAGGCACCCGGCGTCGCCGATCTGCCCTTCCTCGGCGGCGCGGTCGCGGGAGCGACGGGGGACCACCTGCTGCGCTTCGGGGCGCACGGCTGGGAGGTGGACTGCGGCACCGGCCACGGGTTGCGGGACGGCGCCGGGGCCGAGGGCACGGAGTTCAGCGTGGTGGACACGGGCTGGGCGGGCGAGCCGAACGGCCCGATCAGCTCGGACAGTTCGGACAGCCCGAACCGTGCGGGAGGGGAGGACGGTACGGCGCCCGGTGGGGTACTGCGGGCCCGCGTGGTCCGCGCCGACCGCACCCTCGTGGACCCGGTGGACTGGCTGCCCGACACGGCGCGGGTCTATCCGGTGGTGCTGTCGGCGCTGGCGTCGGCGCCGGCGACCGTGAGCGTGGCAGCGGACGGGCTGCCGGGCGCGGCGGAGCGGCTGGCGGCGGCCGTCGCGTCGGCCGGGCCGGGCGGCGGGCCGTCCCCGCTCCTCCAGGTCGTCGACGCGCCCGGGGACAGCGGCGACCCGCACTTCCGCGTGGTGGCGCGGGACGGGTTCGCGTCGGTGCTGGACCGGGACGGCACCGCACTGGTGGACCCGCTGCCGTTCGGCGAGGACCCGGCCGGGAACGGGGCCGGCGACCCGGACCCGCGACGGCTCGCCGCGTGCCTGACGCATCTCGCGGGGTGGCGGCGGCTGCGGGACTTCACGTCGCGGCCCTCGGTGCTGGACAACCAGGTGCGCGTGGAGATCGTTCCCTGGGACGCGCCCGACGGGCCTGCGCTCGTCCCGGACGGCCGGGGCGAGATCGTCCGCGCGTACGGCGCCGGGTCCGCCGAACGGCCGCGCGAGCCCTGGGTCTCGATCCGGCTGCACAACCGCTCGCAGCGCGCGCTGTGGTGCGTCCTGCTCGACCTGACCGACAGCTACGCCGCCGACTCCGCGCTGTTTCCGGGGCACTTCATCGGCCCGGGCCGCACCGGCCACGCGCTGGACGGCGACCCGGTGCAGCTGTCCCTGCCGCCCACCCGGCCGCTCGTGCCGGGAGCCGAGGTCCGGGACTGGCTCAAACTCATCGTCGCCGAAGGCGAGTTGAACACGGTGCCGTTCCGGATGCGGGCGTGGGACCCGGCCCGCGCGGTCAGCCGCGCAGATGGTGCGGGGGCCGAGGACCCGGGGACCGCGGGAGTCCTCCGGTTCGAAGGCCCGGACCGTTCCGGTGGCCGGCGCGAGGCCGGACGCGTCACCGGCGCCGTGCCCGTCCGCTGGGCCACGCGCACCATCGCCCTGCGGACCGTGGTGCCCTGGGGCCCTACTGGCCCAGGTGCGTGAACCCCGCCCAGGCGCTCAGGTCGTCCGGGTCGATGTGCCGGGTGCGTTCGGCGAGGGACGCGGGCAGGGAAGCGGGCAGCTCCCGGGCCGGATCGAGCATCCACAGCTGACCCCGGCGCAGTGCGGTCGCGGGCGGCTCCCCCTCGGCGCGCAGGTAGTGGTGGACCAGGAACATCAGAACCGACGTCGCGTCGTCCGGCACCGGCCACAGCGAACCGATGACCGACCGGGCGCCGGCCACCAGGAAGGCGGTCGCCAAGCTGTACGCCTCGTTGTGGCCGCGCCCGGAGACATGGCTGCGGCACGCGGCGAGCAGGACGAGGCCGAGCCCGCTGCCGCCCGTCGCGCCCGTGGCCTCGGTGAGGTCCTCGGCCGCCAACTCGCCTCCGTGGAGGGTGAGATGGGCGGTGTGGCGGGTGTCCGCCGAGATGGCGGCATGGCAGGCCAGGTGCAGTACGGCGCCCTCCTCGACCCCGCCGCCGCCCCTGACTCCTGCGCTCTCCGTGACCTCCGCGCTCCCCGCGACTCCTGCGCTCCCCGCGGCGGCGGCCCCCGCGTCGGCGGCGGCCCCCGCAACCCCCGCAGCCTCGCCCGTCAGCCAGGCGAGCACCTCCGCCGGCGTGCCGGGTCCGTCCGACGCTCCGCCCTCGCGGTGCCCGAGGAACCGGCCGCGCGGGTAGAAGGCCCGCTGCACAGCGTCGGCCTCCTCGCCCGCGTACCGCAGATCCCCGGTGGGGTCGCCCACGACGAGCGCGGCACCGGTGTGGGCGGCCGGCGGACGGGCGGCCACATCGCACAGGAGCCGGGCGGAGGCGGCGTACGAGATCTCCGCGTCGTGCAGCGCGTACCGGCGCCGCCCGTCCGGTCCCTGCCGCCATGCGGCGTGCCAGGGCACGAGCCCCAGGGTCCCCATCGGCACGAGGACGAGGCGCGGGACGCGACCGGTCCGGGTGGCGAACACGTCGAGCAGCGGCCGCATCCCCGCGTACCAGGCCCACCCGCACACCCGGTCGAGGCGGCCGCGCAGTGACGCGGTGGCCGAGGAGGCGGACGCGTGGCCGGGCACCGGCCCGAGGTCGCGGCCGGAGCCGGAGCCGGAGCCGGACCAGGACCAGGACCCCGAGCTGGACCAGGACCCCGACCCCAGACCGCCGTTGCCCGGTCCGGGCGCGTCGCCGGAGCCCGCCACCGGGGCCCGGACGTAGTCCCGCAGCGCCGCCGCGTCCGCGGCCAGGGTCGGCAGCGGAACGGCGTGCACGGCGCCGGTCGAGGTGACGACCACGGAGCTGCCGGGGGTGTCGTCCGTCGCCGGGACCAGGTAGACCAGCGCGTCCTTGCGCAGGGTGCGCAGCGCGGCGGCGATCTCGTCCGGGTCGGGCGGGTCGAGCAGGCCGTCCTGGACCGGGTCCGTTCCGGTGAGGGCCGCGAGGACACGGCGACGCAGGCTGCTCGGCACGGCGAGGGGCGCCTGGACAGCGGTGAGGGGGTCGGCCGGGTCGGCGGGGCCGAGGCCCGCGGCGCTCCACTCGGCGGCGAGGTCGTCGCGGCCCGCGGCGACGAGGCGTTCGGGCACCGTACGGGAGGTGGTGGCGGCGTGCAGGACGAGGCCGCGGCAGGCGTCGAGGGCCCGGACGGCCTGCTCGGGAACGTTGTCGCGCAGGCACCAGCCCGCGACCTCGAACGCGGTGTCGGTGGCCTGCACCACGGCCTGGGCGGCGTGTTCGGTGCCCGACTGGAGCAGCGCGGCCCACGCGTGGCCGCGCAGCGCGTCGAGCCCGACCCGGCGGCCCGCGCCGCGGTCGTCGCCGCGCAGCTCGCCGCGGGTCCGGTAGGCGCGGCCGAGGGCGAGGCCGGCGAGCGCGTACAGGCGGTGGTCGGGGCCGCCGGCCAGCGCGAACGCCGACTCCAACAGGGCGATTCCCTGGGAGAGATGGCGGGCCCGGGCGGTGGGCAGGCGCTGGACCTCGGCGAGCGCGCAGTGCCCGGAACCGAGGCAGTGGGCGTACCGCAGCCGGCTGTCACTGCCCTCGTCGGCCAGGTCGTGGGCTTCCTTGAGCAGTTCCATCGCCTCGGCCAGCGCGTCCGCGTCCTGCCGGTCGGCGGCCCGGGTGAAGCGGGCGATCGCGTTGTCGCCGAGCACCCACGTCCGGTGGTCGCGCGGCAACTGCTGCGCCGCGGAGCGGAGTTGAGCGATGGACGGGCGGCCGACGAGCGGCGGTGCGGGCGGGGCGCCCAGGGTGCGGGCGGCATGGTCGCGGACGGAGCGGGCGTTCTCCAGGAGCGTCCAGACCTCGATGCGGGACGGGTCCTCGGGGTCGAGCGCCGCGTGTGCCGCGAGCATCGCGGCGAGGTGGCCGTCCGCGGCGGCGAGGTCGCCGCGCTGGGCGGCGGCCTGGGCGTCGACCGCGGCCTGCTGCGTGTCCAGCATCCGGCGCAGGTAGGGGGTCACCCGGGGGTCGTCCCGCAGTCGCTGCCACTGGCCCCGGGCCGCCACGCCGTCGTCGCCGGTTGCCGCGGTCTGCCCCCGGGTGGCCGTGGCGGTGAGCCGGATGAGGTCGATGCCGAGACCTCTGCCGTCGGTGCCACCCGGCGCGCCCGTGGCGGGCTCCGCGCGCGCGAGGTGGTCCAGTACCTCGTCCATGCCGCCGGCCGAGCGGGAGTCGCTGCCGACAAGGAGGGCCTGCGCGGCGACGGCGTGGGCCCGGCGCTGCCACTGCGGATCGTCCTGGCCGAAGCTGAGGACGCAGTCGATCAACTCGGCCTTCTGCGCGGCGGTGACGTGAGTGCCGTGCGGGTCGACGAGCATCAGGCGCGGCAGCAAGGAGGCGGCGAGGTGGGCGCGTTCCTCGTGCGACTCCAGGGCGCGGAACCGCGCGTACTCCACGTCGAAGGCCCTGGCCCGCCGGCCGTCGCTGTCGACGCTGCCGAACATGCCGGGGAAGCCCTGGTCCCCGTTGCCGAAGTCCAGGAAAGTGCGCCCCTGTTCGATGTCGCCCAGCAGGCTCCGGTACGCTGCGAGCGCGCCGTCGAGGCGGAAGGCCTCCGGCACGTCGTCCGGTGCTTCGAGGGTGACGCCGTGCGCGTTCTTCAGCATGGAGTGGGCCCAGAAGCCGGTCAGCTGCGTCATCTTGCGCAGGTCGTCGTCGAGTTGCCCGCCGGTGAGGACCAGGTCCGCGCCTTCGGCCGCGTCCCGCAGCCGCCGCGGATCGGGGTCCTCCAGGTAGCGGTTCTGCTGGAAGACCGCGAGGAGCAGAGCGGTGACGGTGACCGGGCCGTCGCGTTCCGGCACCCACGCGTCGACGGCCCGCCGGATGAGGGCGATCGCCCGGTCCTGTAGGGCCTTGTCGCCCCGCACGCCGCCGCGTTCGTACAGCAGCCGTCCGAAGCTGTCGAGGTACAGCGGCAGCAGCCGGTCGACGTCGGCCGGATCGGCCAGCAGCCCGGCCAGTTCCACCTCGGCCGCGGCGGCGTGCGCCTGGTCCTTCCAGGTGGCCCAGATCAGGAACCGGATGAAGGCGCACCGGATCTCGGCTTCCCAGGCCCAGGGCGGGGCTTCGCCCGCGGTCCGGGTCGCTTCGAGCACGGCCGAGTCGAACTCCCCTCGGGAAAGCTCCAGTTCGGCCCGGTCGCGGGTCATCCGGCCGTGGCCCAGGAGGGCCAGGGCGCGGCTGTAGCGCAGGAACGGCAGGTCGATGCCGGGCGGGGCGGCGTCCAGCACCGTGCCGTAGAGGCGGGCCGCGGCCGCCGCGTCGGCCGGGTCGGAGCACACCTCGCAGCGCTCCAGGTGCAGGTAGGCCCGGGACACCGTCAGCTCCAGGGCGTCGTCATCCGGGCGCGAGGCTTCCTCGTCGCCGGGCAGCGCGTCGCCGGGCAGCGCGTCGCCGGGCAGCGCGCCGTCGGCTTCCTCGTACCGCCGCAGGGCCTCGTCGAGCAGTTCGGCGCGCCGCTCCGCCGGGCCGTCGAAGTCCTGGAAGCGCTCCTTGGCGCAGACCGCGAGCAGGTGGAGCCCCAGGAAGCGGGCGAGGCCGTCGCGTTCGTCGAGTTCGCCGCGTTCGCCGCGTTCGTCGCGATCGGCAAGGCCGGAGATCCCGTCGCGCAGCAACTCCTCCGTCTCGTCGAGGAGTTCGGCGCGCGGTTCGGCTTCGTACTGGCAGCGGCGGACATGCCCGAACTCGATCCGCCACACGGCCCACTCGCCGTCGTCGCCGGGCGCCCGGAAGGCCAACCCGAATGCCTCGGCGGCCAGTTCCAGGTCCTCCGGCCGGCCCTCCAGCAGCCACAGGCGGTAGCTGAGCGTGCCGGCGCGGGCGCACAGGACGGGCGCCGCGGGAGCGTCGGAGGCGGTCGCGGCGAGGGTGGCGAGGATCTCCTCGCGCCCGGCACGCAGCTCGTCGCCGTCCTCGTACGCGTCCTCGTCCTCGTCCTCGTACCTGTCGGTGTTCGCGTTCTCGTCGGGAGCGGGTGTCGGGTTCTGCGCGGTCACGGTGACGAGGGTCCCAGGATTCCGCAGAGAGAGGGGGCCAAGTGCTGCTTTCAGGGCGCGAGTTGGACGTAATAGGGCCGGAGCACGGCGTTGAGCCACTCCCGCCCCTGCGCGGTGTCGAAGTCGACGGTGCCGCCTTCGTCGATCCGCAGCGCGTCGGCCGGGACGCGGTCGCCGAACAGCATCACCGAGCGGTCCGCCGGTTCCCGCTTGGAAGCCCACACCAGCCCCTGCGCCCACGGCTCGGTCTGGCGGCGGAGCCAGTGCGCCCAGTCGCGGGTGTACGGGTACTCCTGCGCCTCGGTGTGCACGAGCCAGGTGTCCTGGTGGACGGCGGCCAGGTCCTGCGCGCTGACCAGCGGCAGGACGCGCAGGTCGGCGGTGAGCCGCAGCGCGCTCAGCCGGCGCCCCTGCACCGCGCGGCGCGGCAGCAGCCGGGGCCCGCCCGCGGGGTCGAAGGGCAGCGAGCGCAGCAGGGTCTCGCAGACGGCCGCCGTCGCGCTCAGCCCGGCGTACAGGTATCCGTACGGATCGCAGGAGGTGGCGTCGAACCGGCCTCCTCCGTAGAGGCAGTGCGCGGGCTTCGGGTTGAAGCCCTCGGCCGCGCGGTGGGAGCCGTGGATACGGTGCAGCAGCGTCCCGCGGGGCAGCGTCACCTTGCCGGGGGTACCCGTCATCGCTTCGGGCGGGCGGTAGTTGGGCACGGGCTACTCACTCTCCAGCAGGAACCCCGCGACGTCGACGAGCCGCCGGTCGCCCCCGGTGCCGAGCAGCCGTACGGGGCTGGTGCCGAGCCACGCGTTGGCCGACAGCCACCAGTCGGCGGCGCCCCACGGGTCGCGGTCGGCGGCCAGCAGCGCGTTGACCTCCCGCACGACCGGCCGGGGACGGACGTCCTCGGTGAACTGGAAGCGCGGCAGCCGCAGTTGCCCGCCCACCCCCGGCAGCCGGATCAGATCCGGGGCGAAGGGGTCGCTGCCGTGTTCCAGCACCGTCCCGGCGTCCAGCGCGGGTTCGGCGAGCAGCCGCGTGCGCACCGGGCCGAGGACGGGCCCGACCATGCGGTGCCCGTCGACCAGCAGCACCGCGAGGTCCTCGGCCGCGAAACCCTCCACGAGCAGCGGCCCGTTCACCGCGCCGCCAGGGACCAGCCGGGCCTGCGCCTCCTGTGCCTCCTGCGCCTCCTGTGCCTCCTGCGCCTCCTGCCCGAACACGTCGGGCAGCCGCTCGCGCAGCAGATCCGCGGCATCGCCCGCCGCGGCGCGGCGCAGGCCGGGAGGGCGGTCCGCGTCGCGCATCACGCCGAGCAACGCGGCCAGCCGGGCGCGCAGGTCCGGTCCGAGGCGCCCCTCGACGAGGTCCCAGCGTGCCGCCGCGGCGGCGAGGACGACATACGGGCCGGCCGGCCCGGCCGGGTCCGGGCTCATCCGTCCACCCCCGTGACCTCCGTGCCGGCCAGCAGCCTGACCAGGAGGTCGGCACGGTCCTGGCGGCGTACGACGAGATGGACGTCCCAGTCGGCGCCCCGGGCGAGTTCGGCCTCGACCGCGGCCCACAGCGCGCCGAAGCTCTCCGACGGGGTCAGGCCGCCGCGACCGGCGCCGAGCAGCGGCAGGCAGATCGAGCGCAGCGGCGGCTCGTACCGCGGCGCCTCCTCGGCCAGCACCGCGAAGACCCGGGCGACTCCTCTGGTGATGTCGGCGGGCTGCACCTGGTAGTCGTTGGTCTCGGGGCGGGGTACGGCCAGGGCCACGTGGTAGATACGGCGGATGCCCTGACGGCCGAGCTCGCCCCCGGAGGTGACGGCGACGGTGCCCGGCCGGGCTTCCCGGCCGGCCGGTGCGTGCCGGGCGGTCCACCGCCGCAACTCGTCCTCGATGCGGTCGTCCACGAGCCCGCCGATGGGGTCCCGGCGCGCTCCCGCGCGGCGCAGCGTCGCGGAGACGGACGACTTGTAGGGCGGGGGCAGCACGAAGTAGGTGTTCGACGGTGAGACGACCACGTCGATGTCGCGCAGGAGGTCGACGGCGTGGACGTGCACCGTCACGGCCACGGTGCGGTGGTGCACCCGCACGCGCAGGGCCCGGTGCGCGGCGGGGACGCGGTCGTACGCTTCGGGCCCGAGCGGATGCTCGACGGTGCCGGCACCGGCGCCGCCGCCGGAACCGGAACCGTTCGTGGCCCCGGCGTCCCGCGGCGCCCGCTCCGCGAGCCGGACGACGAGTTCCGCGACCTGCCCGAGAACGATCAACTCGTGGTGCTTGCGGAAGCGTTCGACGCTCACCCCGTACACCTGGGCGGCGCTCCTGCGCCGGTCGCTCGCCGGCCAGTCCCGGGTGCCCGGGAAGAGGCCGAGGCTGTACTCGGCGGCGGCCTGGAGCGTGCCGCCGTCCAGCCGGGAGACGGCCAGGCGCAGCACCCGTTCCACCGCCCCGCCCGGCCCCTCGCCGCCCTCCCGCGGAACCGGAACGTCCCGGGCGATCCCGGTGAGGGCGGGCACGTCCAGCGTGCGCAGCCTGACGACGCCGGCCCGCCGTACCTTCCGCACCTCCGCGAGGACCTCACCGTGGTCGGGCACGCGAGGAAGCGGGGACATGACGGCCAGCATCGCACCGGCGCCGCGCGGCTCACAACCCTGAGGCGCCGCCCACCGCCGGCTCCCCGCCGGCTCCCCGCCGGCTCGGGACAGGACGAGGCGTCAGGTCAGCGCGGCGGCCCAGACCTCGTCGGTGCACAGCTGGATGGCGCCGGAGACGACCGCGTCCTCGGCGAGCGCCGACAGGGAGACCCGAGGGCAGACCAGGACGCGTTCGGCGAGATGCCCCGCGATGGCGTCGGCCAGCACCGGGCCCGCCCGGGCCACCCCGCCGCCGATCACCACCGCGCCGGGCGCCAGGGCGAGGACCACAGGGGCAATCGCCCTGGCGAAGGTGCCCGCGATGTCGTCGACGACGGCGAGCGCGGCCCGGTCGCGGCGGGTGGCCGCGGTGAAGACGGCGGCGGCCGGGTCGGTGCCGGCCGCGATCTGGGTGGCGAGGACGGACCGGGGGTGCGCGGCGGCCGCCTCGACACCGCGCCGGCCGATCGCCTCGGACGACAGCCGGCTCTCCAACTCGCCGCGCCCGCCCGCCGTGACCAGGCGGGCGCTCTCCCCGATGAACCCGATCTCGCCCGCCGCGCTCCGCGAACCCCGGTGCAGCCGGCCGTCGATCACGATCCCGGCGCCGAGGCGCTCACCCCACTGGACGGCCAGCAGCGTCCCGTCCGGGTCGTCCTGCGCGCGGGCCAGCGCGAGCGCGGCGAGGTTGGCGTCGTTCTCCAGGTGGACGGCGCAGGGCACGACGGCCCGGACCCGCTCCACGATCGCCAGCGACGGCCAGCCCGCGACGCTCGGCGCGAGCTCCACCGTGCCGGTCGCGGCGTCGATCAGTCCCGGCGAACCCGCCGCGGCCGCGGCCACCGACCCGGCGTCGACTCCCGCCTCGGCGAGCGCGGACCGTACGGCGGCGTCCATCGCGGACAGGACGTCGGCCGCGCGCGACCGGCCGACGACCTTGCGGACCGTCGCCAGACGGCGCCCGCTGACCTCGGCCACCACCGCGGTGACCCGGTGCGGCCCCACGTCGATCCCGAGCACGGGACGCGACCGGCCGTCGAGCGCGAAGCGCGTGGCCGGCCGGCCGACCGAGCGGTCCTCGGTACCCGGTACGGCGACCAGCCACGCCCGCTCGATCAGCAGGTCGACGGCCTGCCGCACGGTGGGCCGGGCCAGCCCGGTGCGGTCGGCGATCTCGGCGATGCGCAACGGCACCGGCACGGCCCGCCGTACCGCGTCGAGCACCGCGATGCGGTTGAGCTCGCGCAGTACGGCGGTGCCGGTGGCGCCGTGCGTCACGTGCCGGCCTCCCGGATTCCGGCGCCCGCGGGCGGCACGGCGTCAGTAGCGTCAGTTGGCGGCGGCCCGCACGGTCACCTCGCTCAAGTGGAACGTGCCGTTGGCCGAGTTGGACAGGCCGACCACCCGTACGTAGCGGGCCCGGGCGTCCATCGCGTAGCTGTCCCCGGCGTCGGCGGCCACCGCGGTCGAGAGTTTACCGCCGAGCGAGAACCAGTGCGTGCCGTCCGTGCTTCCCTCCAACAGGTAGGTGTAGTACCGCTTTCCGTCCACGTAGGTGCGTACGTTCACCGACGAGAGCCGCTGGTCCGAGCCGAGGTCGACCTGCCACCAGGTGCCGGCGTCGCCGATCACCCCGCCCCAGTACCGCTGGTTGGTCCGGTCGCCGTCGTCGGCCGCCGACGGCGGGCTGCCCGCCTCGGAGGAGAGCGCGGTCGCGGGCCGGCCGACGCTCACCACCGGGTCCCCTGAGGTGTCGCGCGGCGTGGAGGCGGAGACGGTCAGGCCCTGGAAGACGGCGTATCCGCTCTGGTGGGTGTTCTGGTTGACGGCCGAGAAGTCCACGCCCGCGTCCTCGGCCGGACTCATGCCGGGCACCGTCGCCGATCCGACCACCGCCCAGTTCGTGCCGTCGGTGCTGCACGCGCCGGTGACCGTGTCGCCGGCCCGGCTGATCCGGACGTACGCGGGTGCGGTGAGCCCGTCGTCCTCCAGGTAGTGGTCGAGCCGGCCGTCCCCGTCGGAGTCCCAACTCAGCATGCAGCCGTGCTCCGGAGTGACCGCCAGCGTCGCGTACCCGCCGGAGCCCGGCGCGGACAGGTC
Source organism: Streptomyces sp. NPDC088194 (assembly GCF_040702025.1). Lineage (NCBI taxonomy): Bacteria > Bacillati > Actinomycetota > Actinomycetes > Kitasatosporales > Streptomycetaceae > Streptomyces > Streptomyces sp. NPDC088194. The sequence goes on from NZ_JBFBIV010000041.1 coordinate 37,192, forward strand.
GGAGGAGACCACCAGGCCGGCCCGGGCGTAGGGCGCGCTGTCGCCCTGCGCCCGCACCTGCGTCGTCACCGACGTGCGGTCGGCGAGGAGCCCGGGGCGGTAGACGGTGCCGTACTCGTCGGAGCCCTTGTACTGGTCGGCGCCGCCCCCGGCGAGGGCGAGCGTGGACCCGCTCTGGGCCACCGTCAACGGTGTGGTGGCGGTGGTGCGGTACGGGTCGGACACGGGTCCGGCGACGAGCACGCCGCTGCCGGCCGTGGCCGCGCCGTGCGCGCTGCCCGAGGCCCAGGTGACCCGGGCGGACAGTCGCGCCACCGTCGTGGGGGTGGCGCTCGCGGGGATCGTCACGTCCCAACTCCGGCTCGCCGTACCGTTCACGGGCACGGTGGTCGAGGCCGGCCCGCTGACCGGCCGCACGCGGTACCCGGCCGGCGCCCGCAGGACGAAGTCGGGCTGCCCGGCGGCGCGCACCGGGTTGCCGTTCGCGAACGTCGCCGTCACCCGGACGGTGCCGCGCGGTGCCGCGCCCGACTGCGCCGAGTCGAGCGCCAGGGTGCCCGAGGGGAGGTCGGCGACCCGTTCGGCGAGCGCGTGCGCGTCGCCGGCCGGGGTGCTGCGGTACTGCGTGGTCTTCTCGTCCCACTGCTCGGCGACGGCGATCCAGTCGATGGCCGGCGCCGGTTCGCCGGTGCGCAGCGACCGGTCGAGGCCGTCGAAGTACTTCTGCCACCGCGGCAGGTAGTAGTCGCCGACCAGGCCGTTCCACTCGCGGGCGGCGTAGTCCTGGATCACGCCGGTCTTCGACCACTGGGTGAGCAGGGAGCGCGCGTCGTACTGCAGCGCCGCCGCCTCGGCCGGCGAACCGGCCTGCGCCGCGGCGTCCGCCTGCCAGGAGCCGAACAGGAAGTCGCCGTCGGTGCCGAGCAGTTGGTCGAGGAGCTTCATCTCGCCGGTGAACGTGCCGGTCAACTGCTCGAAGAGCGCTCGGTCCTGGGCGGAGTAGGCGGTGCGGATCTTCGGCAGCAGGGTCCGCCCGTCGTTGGCGAGCACCTGCCGGGCGAGGTCCACGACGTCGTAGCGGTACGCGGTGCTCGTCCGCAGCGACGGGCGCACCGCGAGCAAGTCGCTCAGGGCCACGCGCAGTTGCGCGGGGTCGTAGTCCACCGAGCCGCCGCTCCTGGTCAGCGAAGGCTGCAACTCGTAGACGCCGGTGACGTGTTTGGTGTCATTGGTGGCCGGCCAGGAGTAGACGGTGTCGGCCAGGATGCCCCAGGCGGCGGTCGCGTGCGGGTCGCTCCCGCCGTACCGGGCGGTGGCGTAGTCGGCGAACCACGGGTGGACGTCGACCGCGGTCGGCTCCCAGGCCAGGTCGGAGAAGAACTCCACGGCCGCGGGGTTGTTGTCGATGGCCTCGGGCATCATCGCGATGCCGTTCAGCGCCGTGCCCGGCCGGGCCAGCCACTGGTGGAACTTGGTGTTCCATGTGGTCAGGCTGGTACCGAGGTTGGTGTGGCCGCCGAAGTTCCAGATGGTGCCGAAGGCGTAGGGCACCCCGTCGAAGTCGTGGTCCCGGTCGGTGATGTTCGGCTGGTCGGAGTTGCCGTCCACGACGAGCATCTTCGACTGGTCGACCGCGGTGAGGGTGGCCTGCAACGGGTTGTTCTCCCAGCCCAGGATGGCCCAGATCGCGTCGGGGTGGGCCTTCTCCAGGGCGTCCTGCACGGCGCGGGAGGCGTCCGGGATGTCCACGTCGCCGGCCTGGCCGCCCTCGTGCAGCAGGTCCATCTTGTACATCGTGCTCGGTCCGAAGAGCCGGGTCTGCGCCTGGTAGAACTCCGCGGCCACGGCGGCGAAGTCCGCACCGGTGGGGTCGAGCCAGTCCGGCCGCTTCAGGCCGTTCCAGGTGCCCTGCGCGATGGTGTGCGCGCCCGCGTTCTTCTGCGCGAAGTCCGGTGGCACGGTGCCGTAGTAGCCGGGCAGCACGGGGGTCATGCCGAGCGAGCGGAGCCGGGAGGTGATCTGCCGGCCGAGCGCGGCGCGGGAGTCGATCAGCTCCTGGGGGATCGGGCTGCCCAGGCAGCACAGGTTCTGCAGCATCCACCACGACTGGTGGCCGGGTTGCGGAATCCACGAGCGCATCTCGGCCGCGGTGTAGCCGAACTTCTCGAAGGTCTGCTCGTACACCGCGTCCTGGCCCTCGTAGACCAGGACTTCGTTGATCCCGTCCAGCGCGAGCACGTCGATCCGGTGCTGCCACTGGCTCCACGTCATGTACGGGCCGCTGTACCCCTCGTTCGTGTCGTTGAGCGCGAACCGGTGGGCCACGACGGCGTCACCGGTGAGCGGGGCCTTGGGGAGCGGGAGGCGCGCCGGGAGGTGCGCCTGGTCGCCGTCGAGCGAGAAGTCCGCGTGCACGACGTCGTGCAGATACGTGCCGAAGCCGCGCAGCGCGGTCGCCGGGGTGGTGCCGCTGACGGTCAGGTGGCCGCCCAGCGCCTCGACCCGGTAGCGGTCGGCGCCGCCGGACAGTTGGCGGAGGTCGACCTGGGCGGCGTGGGCCGTGCCGAGCAGGCGGACCAGCGCGTCATGGGCCGACGCCATGGCGGAGGCGTCGGCGGAGGAGGCGGGGGCGGTGGAGGCGTCGGAGGCGGAGGCGTCCGAAGCGGAGGTGGGAGCGGGGGAGGAGGCGGGGGCGGCGTGGGGAGCGGCGGCCGAGGTGGGGGTGGCCGGCGCGGCAGCCGCCACGGCGGTACCCGGCACGGCGATGAGCGCCGCGCCCGCGGCCAGCACGGACAGGGCGGCGAGCGCCCGGCGGTAGGGACTGCGGATGCCGGCGATCACGGCCTGGCTCGCATTACGAAGTGTCTCTTCCTATCCATGCGAATAGTTGAGCGGTTCATGCCATTTAGCGTCAAGAGACTGCACAGGCACCGCGGGGACGAGTTTCGGCCGATCCTCGCCCGCCGCGCCGTCGCGCCCCCTCGGTCGCCGCGGCCGGTCCACGGGCGAGGGTGCGCGCCCGCATCCCTGCCGTCGACCCTTCGTTCCATGTCGTTTCCCATCGAACGAAGGCACCGGGATATGGGTCCTGGCTTGGATTCGATGATGGAGGGCAATAGTTGTCACGGATATGGAAGCCGTGGGACCCGTGATGACCTTGGATCTGATGGATGTGTGTCGCCAGTCTTTCGATATCGATGAACGGCGTGCCACCATGCAGCCAACGCAAGTGCACTCGATATGCATTCGAGTGATGTCGCTTGAGCGCCGAGAATTCACGGTTCGGTTGCTTCGGGCGGCCGTTGCCGCGTTGCGGAGTGGCGTTGGCGTCCTCACGACCGGCTCCACCCGCCGTGCCGAACTGTCGAGGGGTGAGATGACCAAGCTGCGCAAGATGTCGACCACGTGGTGCGCGGGAGCTCTGCTGGCTCCCGTCCTGCTGTGCCATGCCGCGCAGGCCGACGAGAGAACCACCGCGTGCGCCGGCGCCGCGGCCACGTCGGCCGCCGGACCGACCGCCACCGAGATCCTGCAGGTGGACTACGAGAGCGGCACCCTGGATTCGGGGGTGCCGGGCCTGACCACCACGCACGCCACGGCCCCCGACGCCTCCGCTGTCGTGCGGCCCGGACACGACAGCTCGTACGCGGTCCAGCACAAGGTGACGCTCGACGACCCGGGATACGTCTCCGACGGCGCCCCGCGCAGCGAGAGCGCCACCGACCAGCTGAAGAACGGGCAGTTCAACGTCGGCGACGTGCAGCGCTACGAGTTCAGCGTGCTGCTCAAGGACTGGCAGCCGTACACGGCGGGCGACAGCGAGACGGGCGACATCGTCTTCCAGGGCAAGTACGGAGACGCCCAGCCCCCGGCGTTCTACCTGATGACGAAGCGCAACGCGATCGCGTTCAGGTCGCCGCAGATGGACCGGCAGTCGACCGTGGTGCCCGACTTCCGCCCCTACGTCGACCAGTGGATGAACTTCCGCGTGGACGCGGACTGGACCACCGACGACACCGGCTACTTCAGGGTCTCCGTGCAGCTCCCGGGCCAGTGCGACTACGTCCCGGAAGCCGCGTGGGAGGACATCCGCACGTATCAGCCCGCGAAACCGACCGACCACGGCTACCTCAAGTGGGGCTTGTACCGGCCGTCGGAGTCGATCGCGAACGGCGACGTCCCCACGCGGATCGTCGAGCACGACGACATCCGGGTCTTCGACCTGTCGTGACGCGCGCCCGTGCCCGCTCGTCCAGGGACGCCGACCCGCTCCGTGCGGCGGCGATCCGAACCCGCGACATGAGTTCCCAGAGTTCGCAGAGTTCGCAGATTTCCCAGAACCCCCAGATCCGACACCTTCAGGAGTACAGATGACCGACCACGCTTCCCTGAGCAGGCGCCGACTGCTGCAGGCCGGCGGCGCGTTGGGGCTGGCGGCGGCCGCGGAGTCCGTCCTCGCCGGCCGGGCCGACGCCGCGACCGCCGGGCGGGCCCGGACGACGGTGACCGACCTGGGCCCGGGTCTCGTCCAGTTCTCGCTGATGAGCGGGCTGCTGGTCGGTGACACCGTCTACGTCGGGTCACGCAACCTGGACCCCGCCTGCGTGGTCGGGTTCGACCGGTCGACCCGGAAGGTGGTGGCGCACACCCCCATCGACGCCGAACCCGAGCCCTCCATCCAGGCGCTCGCGGCCGACCCCGCCGGCCGCTACCTCTACGTCGGCGTCCTGCTCAAGGCCGACCAGGGCGGGCCGAACCTCTTCCGCTGGGACCTCACGACGCCGGAGCAGCCCGCGGTCGCCGTCGGCCGGACCGAGGACCGGGACATCCGCGATCTCGCGGTCGCCCCCGACGGCACCGTCTACGCGGTGGGCGGCCTGCCGGGCAAGGCGCCCGCCCTGTGGGAGTACGACCCGGCCACCGGCGCCGTCACGAACCTCGGCGTCCCCGACCCGAACGCGACGCTGGCCAGGGCGGTCGCGGCCTCGCGGGACGCCGTCTTCTTCGGCGCGGGCAGCATCCTCGCCGGCGGGGGCGGCGCGAGCCGCGCGTCGCTGTTCGCCTACGACCGGGCGGCGCGCACCTTCGCCTCGATCGTGCCCAAGGAGATGGAGCAGGACCCCAGCATGCGGGAACTCGCCGTCATGGGGGACCAGTTGCTGGCCAGCACCTCGGGCGCCGTGGAGCCGGGGAAGATCGCCGTGATGGAACTGAAGGACCTGTCCTCCTACACCCTGGTGACCACGCAGAGCGACACCATCAAGTCGTTCACCTGGGACGACGACCGGGTCTACTTCGCCACCGAGTCCGGGGTGCAGGCGTACACCAAGGCGGACCGGACGATCGCGCCCGTCACGTTCTCCGGGCCCGACCTCGGCGAGATCTGGGGCCTGGACCGCGTCGACGGGGACCTGGAGGTCGTCTCGGGCTACGGCTTCGTCGCCGAGATCGACCTGGCGGCGAAGACGTCCGTGGTCACCGACCTGCTGGCGGCCGGCGCGCCCGCCGGCCCGCAGCTGGGCATGGGCATCGCGGCCGGCGGCGGGTACGTCTACGTCGGCGGCAACGGCGGTGTCGCCCGGCACGACCGCAGGACCGGGGAGGTCGTCAACCTCCTGGTGCCCGGCGAGGCCAAGGACGCCGAGGTGATCCGGGGCGGCCTGTACACCGGCCAGTACGACGCGCAGGGCATCTGGCGGTACGACCCCGCCGCCCGGAACGCGCAGCCGCACCAGGTCGCGGACTTCCCCAGCCAGCAGAACCGCCCGCTGGACACGTCCTGGGACCCGGTCAACCAACTGCTCCTGGTGGCCGTGCAGTCCGACACCGAGGGCGGCGGCGCCCTGTGGACGTACGCGCCGAGGACCGGGAAGTCGGCCTCCTACGTCAACCCGATCGACGACGTCCAGATGGTCCGGGCGGTGGCGAACGAGGGCGGGGTCGCGTACCTGGGCGGCGACAACGCGGCCGCCGGGGGACCGGCGCCCGCCGTCGTCGCCGTCGATCCGGTGACCGGGCGGGAGCGGTGGCGGATCGACCCGCGGCAGCCCGCGGGGGTGGCCGCGCTCGCCGTGCGGGGCCGGTACCTGTACGGGCTGGGCAGGAAGGGCGGGCTGTTCGTCATCGACGTCAGGACCCGCACGCTGGTGCACACCGCCGATGTGAGCGCCGTCTGCACGGGGTTCGCCGCCATGGTCGTCAACCGCGGTACGGTCTACGGGGTTTCGGAAACGACGCTCTTCCGCGTCCACCCGCGGACGTTCGCGGTCAGCACCGTGGTCGCCGGCATCGACGGCGCCTGGTACAGCGGCCCGCACGTCAACGCCCAGGGCGGTCTGCTCTACACCCTGCGCGGCCGCAACCTCGTCGAGGTCGATGACCGGCCGGCCCGCTGACGGGTCGCCCGCTGACGGGGGGCGCCCGCTTCCCGCTGTACGCCGAGCCGTGGCCGGCGGCGAAAGCCGCCGGCCCCCGGCCGTATCGACCTTTGATTGATATCTTTCGGTTGTCGAGTGAAGGTGGACGGCTCACGCTCGTGCCGAGAGAGGACTGAACGTGTTGGCTGAGGAACGGCGTGAGGCGATTCTGCGTGCTGTGGAGCGCCAGGGTTCGATCACCGTGAAGGAGCTCGCGGCGGAGATGGGCGTCTCCGCCGTCACGCTGCGCCAGGATGTACGGGAACTCGCCGGCCGCGGGCGGCTCACGCGCGTGCACGGCGGTGCGAGGGCGCTGGCCCCGGCCGAGCCACCCGCTGCCACCGCTGCCACCGCATCCACCGCGGGCCCGGCGCCGGCCGGTGAACGGCATGCCGTCGGGCTGGTGGTGCCGCCGGGCGGCTACTACTACGCGGAGGTGATCCGCGGCGTCCAGAACGCGGCCCGCCCGCTCGGCGTCCGCGTCGTGCTGGCGGTCTCCGGGGAGTCGCTGGCGGAGAACCAGGAACAGGTGCGCCAGCTCCTGGCCGGCGGCGTCGACAGCCTGCTGCTGATGCTGCACTCGGGGCTGCGCCCGCTCGACGAGGCCGAGGAGTGGCTGAGCGGCCTGGACACACCGGCCGTGCTCGTGGAGCGCCGGGTGGGGCTGCGGGCCGGGCAGTTGGAGCAGGTGGCCTCCGACCACGCCTACGGCGCGGCCCTGGCGGTGCGCCACCTCGCCGGGCTCGGCCACGACAAGGTGGCCCTGGTGGCCCGGGTGGAGAGCCCCAACACCCCGCTGCTCAGCGCCGGTTACGCCGACGCGGTGGCGGCGATCGGGCTGACGCCGTGGCCGGAGTACCTCATCGACACCAGCGGCGACGCCACCGCGGCCGACGCGCGCTTCGAGGAGGTGGTGCGGGCGGTGGAAGCCGGCGAGGTCAAGGCGGCGCTGGTGCACAACGACATCGACGCCATCGCCCTGGTGGGCATCCTGCGCGCGCGGGGGCTGCGGGTGCCGGAGGACCTGGCGCTGGTCACCTACGACGACGAGGTCGCCGAGTTGAGCGATGTGCCGCTGACCGCGGTGGCCCCGCCCAAGCAGGCGGTGGGGGCGTGGGCCCTGGACCTCGCGCTGCGCCGCCGGGCCGACCCTTCCGCGCCGCTCGCCGAGATCCTGCTCCGCCCGCAGCTGCGGGTGCGGGCCTCCTGCGGTGCCGACCTTCAGGCCGGCGCCTGACCGACGAATAGCGTTTGCTTTCGTTTTCTTCATTCGAAATCATATGCATTGACTGGCTGTCGTGTGTAGCGAATACTTGCGGTGACACCCAAGCGAACGATCGGTGGCACATCATGTTTCGTAGCCGACTGGCAGCCCTGGCCTGCTCCGTCGCGGCACTCGGCCTGCTCGTCACGGGATGCGGGAACTCGGACGGCGGCGGGTCCGCGGCGGGCAAGGACACCGGGAAGGTCACCTTCTGGTCCTTCGTCAAGGGCTCCGACAAGGTCGCCGCGGCATTCAACCGGACCCACCCGGGCATCAAGGTGAGCTTCGAGTCGATGCCCTCGGGCCAGGAGTACTACTCCAAGCTCACGAACGCGGTCCGGGCCGGCACCGTCCCGGACGTCGCGGTGGTGGAGTACCCCCAACTGCCGCAGTTCGCCACCCAGGGCATGCTGGAGAGCCTGCCCGGGTCACTCGGCTCGCTGGTCAGGACCGACTTCCCGGCCTCCGTCCAGCGGCTGGTCCAACTGGGCGGCAGCACCTGGGGCGTTCCCCGTGACGCGGCGCCGCTGATGCTCTACTACCGCAAGGACTTCTTCGCGGACCACAAGATCTCCGTCCCCACCACGTGGGACCAGTACCGGGACATGACGCAGCAGGTCAAGAAGGCCGATCCGAAGGCCCGCGGCGGCGTGTTCTACACCGACGACCCCAGCCTGTTCACCGGCCTCGCCTGGCAGGCCGGTGCGCGGTGGTTCGGCACGGACAAGGACGCCTGGAAGGTGTCGCTCGACGACGCGGCCTCCCGCAAGGTGGCCGACTTCTGGGGCGACCTCGCCCGCAAGGACCTGGTCAGCTCGCTGAGTTCGCTCGACCCGTTCTGGACCAGCGTGCAGCAGAGCCGCACCGTCGCCTACGTCTGCGCGAGTTGGTGCGCGGGCTCCCAGCAGGCGACCGTCGCCGACCAGGCCGGCAAGTGGTCGGTGGCACCGGTCCCGACCTGGGACGGCAAGCCGGCCTCCGCCATGTACGGCGGCTCGTCGTTCGTCATCCCCAAGGGCGCCGGGAACAGCGCGGCCGCGGCCGAGTTCATCAAGTGGATCACCACCGACCCGCAGGGCATGAAGGCGTGGGTCTCCGGCGGCACCAGCAGCATGTTCCCCGCCGACCCCAAGCTCGTACCGGTCACCAAGGCGGCCTTCCCCACGACCTACTTCGGAGGCCAGGACGTGTACGCGGTGGCCGGCGCGTCCTATGACGCCGTCAAGCCGGGCTGGACGTGGGGTCCCGACATGGGCACCACGAACACGGCCATCGTCGACCAGCTCCCGAAGGTCGCCGAGGGCAAGGCGAACCTCTTCGACGTCCTCAAGGGCGCGCAGCAGGACACCGCCAAGGACATCCGGCACCGCGGGATGAAGCTCGTCCCGTAGCACCCGCGGCGCGCGGGCCCGTCCGGCCGCCGGACACCCGCCCGGTCCCCGGGCGCCGGTGCTGCTCCCGCACACCCGCCCGGGCCCCCGTCCCGTCCCCGCCCCGCACCCCCTCCGCGCTCTCCCGTCGAGAAAGGCCGGTATGGCCAGCCCGTCCGTCCGTGCCCAGCGCCGTACCGCCGCGCTGCTCCTGGCACCGTTCTTCGTCCTCTTCAGCGCCGTCGTGCTCGCCCCGCTGGTCTACGCCGGCTGGCTGAGCCTGTTCACCACCCGCACCTCCGGCCTCGGCTTCGGCGGCACCCAGCAGGTCTTCGCCGGCCTGGACAACTACACGCGGGCGCTCTCCGACCCGGCGTTCCGGAACGGCTTCCTCACCATCGCCGCGTATGCCGCCGTCTACCTCCCGGTGATGATCGGCGGCGCGCTCGTCCTCGCCCTGCTGCTGGACTCGGCCCTGGTCAAGGCGCGCGCCTTCTTCCAGCTGGCGCTGTTCCTCCCGCACGCGGTGCCCGGCCTGATCGCGGCCCTCATCTGGGTCTACCTCTACACGCCGGGACTGAGCCCGGTGATCGACCTGCTCGGGTCGGCCGGCCTGCACGTCGACTTCCTCTCGGCGGACAACGCGGTGTTCTCCGCGGCCAACATCGCCGTCTGGGAGTGGATCGGCTACAACATGGTCATCTTCTACGCCGCGCTCCAGGCGGTGCCGCGCGAGACCCTCGACGCGGCGCGGCTCGACGGTGCCGGCGGCATCCGCACCGCGCTGTCGATCAAGGTGCCGATGATCCGCCCGGCCATCGCGCTGGCCGTGCTGTTCACCGTGATCGGCTCGGTCCAGCTCTTCACCGAACCGAAGGTCATCTACAGCGCCTCCAGCGCGATCGGCAGCAGCTGGACGCCCAACATGTACGTCCAGACCGCCGCGTTCACCCGCGACGACCTCGGACTGGCCGCGGCCGCCTCGCTGCTCATCGCGCTGTTCGCCGCGGCCCTGTCGTTCCTCGTCACCCGCTTTCCGCGCCGCAGGAGGCAGCCATGACCGAGCCCACGACGCTCAGCGCGCCGCCCGCCGCGGCCCCGGCGCCGACCGGCGGGAAGCCGCCGGTCCGGCGCGGGCCGCGCCGACCCGGCAGCCGTCCGTCGCTCCTGCTGTCCAGGGCCGGGGTGACCGCGATGCTGGGGCTCGCCGCCCTGTACACGCTGCTGCCGATGCTCTGGCTGGTCCTGTCGTCCACCAAGAGCCGCCAGGACCTGTTCGCCACCAACGGATTCGCGCCGGGCCGCCACTTCGCGCTCTTCGGCAACCTGCGGTACCTGTTCACCACCGAGGACGGCGTCTACCTGCGCTGGATGGGCAACACCGTCCTGTACGCGGGCGTCGGCGCGCTGCTGGCGACGGTGCTCAGCGTCGCCGCCGGGTACGCCTTCGACAAGCTGGCCTTCCCCGGCAAGGAGAAGCTCTTCGCCCTGGTCCTGCTGGGCGTGATGGTGCCGGGCACCGCGATGGCGATCCCGCTGTACCTGATCGCCGCCAAGGTCGGCCTGGTGAACACCTACTGGAGCGTGTTCGTCCCCGGCCTGGTGTTCCCGTTCGGGGTCTACCTGGCCCGGGTCTTCAGCGCGTCCTACGTCCCCGGCGAGGTGCTGGAGGCCGCCCGGGTGGACGGCGCGGGCGAGTTCAGGACCTTTCGCCGGATCGCCTTCCCCATGCTCGCGCCCGGCTCGGTGACGATCTTCCTCTTCCAGTTCACCCAGATCTGGAACAGCTTCTTCCTGCCCCTGGTGATGCTGTCGGACAAGAAGCTCTACCCGGTCAACCTCGGCCTGTACGTCTGGTACTCCTCCGCGCTGTCCGAGGGGCACCCGCAGGACTACCTGCTGGCCGTGGTCGGATCGCTGGTCTCGGTGGCCCCGCTGGTCGTCCTCTTCCTGATGCTCCAGCGCTACTGGAAGTCCGGCATGACCGCCGGCGCGGTGAAGTAGCCGGGCGGGAAGCCCCCCCGCGGACGTCGAGCGGTCCGGGGGCGGCGTCGACGAAGCAGCCGGCCCCGCCCTCCCCGCTCTCCTCACACGTCACGGTGGCCCTTTCAGCCACACGCGTTTCCGCGCGCCTCGCTCCCGCACCACGGCCGCCAGGCATCGGAAAGCGCAGGCGGCTCGCCCTCGCCCGCCCGGGGCGACCTGGTCGAACGCCGCAATGCGCGGCCCCGGGGAGGGCGGGACAACGGCCGAAACGCCCCCTTAACCACGGAGGTCGGCAGATGGATATTCCGACGTGGGTCACCGTGAACATGTCATGAACCTGACGATCGCCTCGGTGCCCGGTCCCCCATCCCCCCCACAGCCCCGGCCTCGACGAAGCGGCCGGGGTCCCGGAACAGGAGAGACACATGCGCACCAGTTATGCCCTGCCCGTGGCCGCGCTCGGCGTGGTCGCCGCGCTCGGGCTGTCCTCCGGCGCGGCGTCGGCCGCCGACAACCCGCTGAGCCTGGCCTGCCAGGCCACACCGCCGATCGTCTCCGCGGAGACCTTCACCATCGACGCGGGAGTCAACGGCACCGCGCCGGCTTCCGTGGCCGCCGGAAGCGCCTTCACCGTGTCGCTGGCCCCGGACGCGATCACCGTTCCCTCGTCCGTCAACGGGAACACCGTGAACTCGATCAGCTCGCTGAAGCTGACCGCGCCGGTGCCGGCGAACGCGACGCTGACCGGCGAGTCGCTCAGCGGCGGTTCCGGGCTGGGCTCGGGCGCCCCGTCGGTCTCGGTGAGCGGCGGCACCATCGCGCTGACCGTGCCCGGCCCGATCAGCGGCGGCAGCACCTTCACGCTGCCGACGCTGAACCTGGACCTGACCGCCGGCGCCTCCGGCACCACCGTGCAGACCCAACTCGCCGGCAGCAGCTACTCCAGCCCCGGCCTGACCTTCACCGCGAACGTGACCTCCAGCATCTTCACGGTGAACGCGCCGACCGCCTGCTACCCCTCGCCGAACCCGGTGCTGACCTCGACGACCGTCTCCTGACAGCCGCGCACGGCACGGGCGACGGGCCCGGCACCGACGACCTGGTGCAGGCCGTCGGCGCCGGACCCGTCGCCCTCGACCGCACTACGCGGTCGCCGCGCCGGTGCTCGTCACGGCCCCGAGGTCAGATAGGTCACCGTGGTGCCGCCGTTGACCTGGCCGCCGGAGTTGTTGATCACATGGCTGATGGTGCCGCTGCCGCCCAGCGAGACGGTCACCATGTCGTGGAAGGACGATCCGCTGCCGGGCACCTCGATGGCGCGGTCGGCCACCACCGACGGGTTGGTGCTCATGTAGCAGTAGACGCCCAGCCCCCACGCCTGGTGCGAGGTGACCGAGTCGGCCACCTTGTAGGAGGGGTAGCCGTTCTCCCCGCCGCCTGGTGTCCAACTGGCGTTGTTCGGCACGTCGTAGGGCATCTCGGACTGGTAGAAGTACGTCCGCCCGCCGTTGCCTTTCCACAGCGTCTGGTACTGCTGGTAGTGCTCGACGGCCAGGCCGTACATCGTGACGTTGTTGCCGTTGACCACCAGCCCGTTGGCGGCGGTGTTGGTGTTCCAGCCGACGGTGCCGCCGTTGCCGTGGTCGGCGCGCCAGATCCACAGGTCGCTGCCGATGGTGTTCGCGCTGTTGACGACGAGGGACTGGGTGGCCTTCCCGGCGACGTCGCCACCGACCCGGAAGAACACGTCCTGCAACGTGGTCGGGTCGGCCGCGTGGCTCGCCGAGGCGCCGGCCGGGCCGATCTGCACCAGCGAGCTGCTGTTGGTGGTGCCCGCGCTGACGATCAGCCCGGCGATGTCGATGCCGTCCACGTCGGCGGTGGTGATCGCGGTGACGCCGTTGTCGGGCATCAGCGTGGCCAGGCCCAGGCCGAGCACCACGGTGTCCGGGCGGGTGATGTTGATCGGCGCGTTCAGGTGGTACACGCCGGGGGTGAAGAGCAGGTTCAGCCCGGAGGAGAGCGCCGCGTTGATGGTGGCCGCGGTGTCACCGGACTTGACCACGTAGAACTGGGTGATCGGGATCGAGGTCCCCGGCGTCGAACCGCCGGTCCAGTCCGGGCCGGTGGCGTTGGTGCGCAGGCTCGGCACCATGACGTTGTACAGGCCGGTCGAGTCCGTGTAGAGGTACGGCTTCTCGCGCACCGTCGGGGACTGGCCGACCGTGGTGTAGGTCGGGAACGACTGGGCGGGGGCGCCGTTGTCGCCGACGAAGACCATGTTCCAGTTCGACCCGGCCCAGCTGCCCATGGAGGTGTCCTGGGTCAGGAACTGCTGCTGGGTACCGGAGTTGACCTGGCCGGAGACCCGCGAGTCGCCGATGAAACCGCCCGAGGACCAGTTGCTGCTGTTGTTCCCCGAGGTGTTGTCGTCCAGGATCATGTTGCCGTGCACGTCGACCCGCCGGAACGGGTCGGCCTGCGAGACGGCGTACTCCAGCGTCCCCGAACTGGGCGTGTCGGAGAGGTTCTCCACGTCGCGCCAGAAGTTCTGGGTGGCGTTGCCGCCCGACCAGCCCGCGTCCACGTGCACCCCGCCGCCGGTCAGCGAGACGTCGTCGGGCGACGCCCCCAGGCCGGCCACCTGGGTGTAGAAGCCCACCGGGACGTCCACGTTGTAGCTGCCCGGCGTGAACAGCAGCGCGTAGCGGTTGTTGCCGAACTGGTTGGACTGCTGGGAGCTGTAGACCGAGTTGATGGTCGACTGGATCGACGACGACGACATCGACGGGTCGAAGATCTTCACGTTGGGGCCGAGGTCGGGGTTGTTCGGGTTGGTCGGCGGGGGAGTGCCGCCGGTGCCGCTGCCCGAGTCGTTCAACGCGAAGGACTGCGCGCTGCTGCCGTTGCAGGTGTACTGCTGCAGCTGCACCGAGTCCGCGGTCGAGGCGCTGGGGACGTCCAGGCACAGGCCGCTGTAGTGGTTGACGAAGTGGTAGGAGCCGCTGCTCTCCTGGACCGGCTGCCACTCCTGGCTGCTCCACCCCCCGTTGGACCACAGGTGGATGAGCGCGCCGTTGGCGGTGGACGGACCGTCCACGTCGATGGCGGGCTGCGCGCCGTTGGCGTTGACGATCGTGTAGTAGCCGGAGTCGGTGGCCGGTTTGAGCTGCCACTGCTGAGCGGTGCTGCCGTTGCAGGTGTACTGCTGGACGGCGGTGCCGTTGGCGGTCGCGGCCGCCGCCGCGTCCACGCACTTGCCGCTGTTGCCGGCCACCAGGTTGTACCAGGTCGAGGGGGAGACGGCGGCGTGCGCGCTGGCCGCGCCGACCGTGGAGAGCGCGGCGGCCACGAGTACCGCGGCCGCTCCGGGTCCGACCGCGCGACGCGCCGTCCGGCCCAGTTTCAAGAAACGTTTCATGACGCCCTTTCCCAGCGGGGTTCGTGTTTCTGAAACAAGAAGTGCGGCACATCCCGGACCAGCGCACCCCCGCGACCGTGGTGGCGCGCGTGCGGCTGATGAACGTCCGGCCTCTCAGCAATGTGTGTTTCATGAAAGAAGCAGAGCCGTTGCGGGCATGTCAAGACATTGGTCTGACACCGCACGTCAGCGGTGCCGAGGCGCGGGGGACCAGGTGATCTCCCCGGCGGGTGTGGCCACGGGTGCCACCCGGCGGCGCGGGTCCGTCCGCCCGGCGCGGATGGTCAAGTCTTCATCTTCTGGACGCTGTTGAGGTCCGGTACGGCCGGGCGGCGGGACTGGACGGCAGGTGTCTACAGCTTGTGAACGCACAGGTCGGGGCGGGGTGGCGGGTCAACCGCGGTGCGCGGGCGCTGACTCGGCGGTACGGCCTGAACGCATCCGGTCAGGAAGGTTTGCTTACAGAAGCCTTGACGCGGTCTCGCGTTCCGTCGCAGACTCCGGTTCTGCTCGGCCGAGATGAAACACCCCCCCACCACCGGCCCACACGGAGCCACGCATGCGTCCCAGACACGGCATCGCGTCCCTTGCCACGATGGCCCTCGCCTCCGCCGCCGCCTTCCTCGGCGCTGCGGGCCAGGCCCACGCCGACACCGGCCTGCCCGCCCACTTCGCCGCCCCCTACCTCCAGATCGACGGCAACACGGCCAACGACATGGCGTCGGACATGAACGCCACCGGGCTGAAGTACTACACGCTCGCCTTCCTCACCCCGAAGTCCGGCTGTACCGCGGAGTGGGAGGCCAGCGGCGACTCGGTCGGCGCGTACACCTCGCAGATCAACGCGCTCAAGTCGGCCGGCGGCACCGCGATCATCTCCTTCGGCGGGGCCGAGGGCGGGGAACTCGCCCAGACCTGCACGTCGGTCTCCTCGCTCACCGCCGCCTACGCCAACGTCGTCAACACCTACGGGATCACCCGGCTCGACTTCGACATCGAGGGCGGCACGCTCGGCGACACCGCGTCCAACCAGCGCCGCAACCAGGCGCTCGCCGCGCTCCAGGCGCAGAACCCGGCGGTGCAGGTGGCCTACACCCTCGCCGTCGCCCCGAACGGCCTGCCCTCCCAGGAGTACGGCGTCCTCACCGACGCCAAGAGCAAGGGCGTCAACGTCAGCGCGGTCAACATCATGACGATGGACTTCGGGGACGGCGAGAACGCGCTCAACGACGCCGAGTCCGGCGCCCGCGCCACCGCGGGACAGCTCGCCGGCCTCTACGGCATCTCCACGTCGGCGGCCTACGGCCGGCTCGGGCTGACCCCGATCGCGGGCCAGAACGACGACAACGAGTACTTCTCGCAGTCCGACGCGCAGACGCTGGAGAGCTTCGCCGCGTCCAACGGCGTGCAGGAGCTGTCGTTCTGGGAGGTCGACTACTACGACAAGGGCGTCGGTTACGCCTACTCCCGGATCTTCAACCAGCTGACCGGTGGCGGGGGCAGCACCCCGCCGGGCGGCGGCACGACCGGCCGGATCACCGGATACGGCGGCAAGTGCGTGGACGTGGCGTCCGCCTCCAGCGCCAACGGCACGGCGGTGCAGCTCTACGACTGCAACGGCACCAACGCGCAGCAGTGGACGGTGGGTTCGGACGGCACCCTGACCGCGCTGGGCAAGTGCATGGACGTGGCCGCGGCCGGCACCGCCGACGGCAGCCAGGTGCAGCTGTACGACTGCAACGGCACCGGCGCGCAGGTCTGGCAGCACCAGTCCAACGGCGAGCTGCTGAACCCCGCGTCCGGCAAGTGCCTGGACGCGACCGGCCCCAGCTCGGCCAACGGCACCCGGCTGCAGATCTGGACCTGCGCCGACAGCGCCAACCAGCAGTGGACCCTGCCGAGTTGAGCTGACGCCAAGCCGCGGCCCCGGCTCCGGGGCCGCGGTCGGGGCCGGCCCGGCCGGGGAGCGTCCACCGCCCCTCGACCCGGTCCGGCCCGCAGCCGTGCCCGGATCACCACCGGCCCTGACCAGCGGCTTTCACGCGTGGTCGACCCGCGGTCACGGCGCGGGCATCGGAGTGCCGGATTCCGGTCGCCGGGTGTTCCGCAAGTGTTCAACTCGACGTCCGTGGCGGCGCTGTGTGCGGTCCCTAGGGTCCCTTGAGGCTCAGGAGGAAGGGACTCATGGACACACCCCTCGCGGTCCGGGCACGTGGGATCACCAAGTGCTTCGGCGATGTCGTCGCACTCGACGGGATCGATCTGGATGTGGCGCAGGGTCAGATCCACGGCCTGGTCGGGCCGAACGGCGCGGGCAAGACCACCCTGCTCGGCCTGCTGCTGGGCCTGGCCGTCGCCGACGGCGGGCGCCTGGAGATCCTCGGCGCACCGGTCGGGCGGGCGCTCGCCGCGCCCGACGGCGTCGCCGGCTTCGTCGACGGACCCGGCCTGTACCCCTCCCTCACCGCCCGGCAGAACCTTGCCGCGCTGGTCGCGCTGCGCGGTCACGACCCGCGGACCGGCGCGATCGGCGACGTACTGGACCAGGTCGGGCTCACCGACGTCGCCGACGACCGGGTCCGCGGCTACTCCCTGGGCATGCGCCAGCGGCTCGGGCTCGCCGCCGCCCTGCTCACCAGGCCCCGGCTGCTCGTGCTCGACGAACCCTCCAACGGCCTCGACCCGGCCGGGAAGAGACACGTCCACGGGGTGCTCACCCGGCTCGCGGCGGACGGCACCGCCGTGGTGGTCTCCAGCCACCGCATGGACGACCTGGAGGCGCTCTGCTCCGAGGCCACCATCCTCGCCACCGGGCGGGTGGTCTTCTCCGGCCCGTTGAGCAAGCTCGCCGCCGAGAACCGCGAACTCGACTACCGGCTGCTCAGCTCCGACCTGCCGGCCGCCCGACGGCTGGCCGCCGACACCGCCGGGATCACCGTCGTGGACGACGCCCGGGCCTGGCGCGGCGCCGAAGCGCTCGTCGTCCGGGCCCTGGTGCCCGCGCTCGACGAACTGGTGGCCGGGCTGGTCAGGTCCGGCGTCGCGGTGCGCGAGCTCGCCCCCGTGTCGTCGCCACTCGAAGCCGCGTTCCTCGCCCTCACCGAAGAAGAAGAGGAGGCCGGCCGATGACCGCGCCGCCGACGACCGTGGACACGGCCGCGACCGCCGCCGACGACGGCGGAACCGCCGTCGGGGTGCGCCCCGTCTCGGTGGCGCGTGCCTACCGCTTCGAACTGGTCAAGCTGGTCTCCCAGTGGCGCGTCCGGCTGCTGGTCCTCGTCTGCTGGATCGCGCCGGCTCTCTTCGTCGCCGCGGTGAGTGAGCAGAGCACGCTCCCCTCCGACACGCTCTTCGGCCGCTGGATGCACGCCACCGGGTGGGCCGGGCCGCTGGTGGTGCTCGGGTTCGCCGGCAGTTGGGCGCTCCCGCTGCTGACCTCGCTGGTCGCCGGCGACGTCTTCGCCGCCGAGGACCGGCTCGGCACCTGGCGCCACCTGCTGGTGGCGGTCAGGTCGCACCGACGGATCTTCGCGGCGAAGGCACTGGCCAGCCTCACCGTCATCCTGCTGCTCGTGGTCGGGCTGACCGCGTCCGGTGTGGTCGGCGGCCTCGCGGCGGTCGGCAACCACCCGCTGGTCGGTCTCGACGGCCACCTGCTGTCGCCGTCGTCCGCCGCCGGGAACGTCCTGCTCGCCTGGACCTGCGCGCTCGCCCCGACGCTGGCGCTCGCCGCGATCGGCCTGCTCGGGTCGGTCGTGCTGGGCCGGTCCCCGATGGGGCTGCTGCTGCCCGCGCTCGTCGCGCTCGCGATGCAACTGGCCCAGCTCCTGCCGCTGCCCGTCGCCGTACGCCTGGCGCTGCCCGGCTACGCGTTCATCGCCTGGAACGGCCTGTTCACCAGCCCGGCGCAGGTCGGGCCGCTGCTGATCGGCATCGCGGTCAGCCTGGTGTGGGCGGTGGCCGCGACGGCGCTGGCCTATCTGCTCTTCCTTCGGCGCGACTTCACCAACCTGACCAACGACGGCTCCGGACGCCGCGCGATCACCGTCGGGCTGCTGCCGCTGGCCGGACTGCTCGCCGTCACGGTCGCGGTCGTCGCCGTCGCGACCCCCTCGACGGGCTCCGGCATCGACCGGAACAAGCTGCAGCGGTCGGTCGCCACGGCCTTCGGGCACCTGTACCGGATGCAGACCGAGCAGCTCAACCGCCCCGCCGTCACCGAGGCGCAGTTGCGGGTCACGGCGGCGTGCGACAAGAGCGACGGCCATGTCGCCGCCAAGGGCGCGGGCAACGACTGGCGCTGCGTCGTCACCTGGCACCTCCCCGGCGTCCAGGCCCCGGGCACGGCCGTCTACCAGCTCGACGTCACCTCCGACGGGCGGTTCGTCGCCGACGGCGACGGACCGAAGGAAGTGAACGGCTACTTCCTGGTGCGCTCCCCGACCGGCGACGCGCCGAACCCGCTCTGGCAGTTCGACGGCAACGTCGAACTGCTCCACGCCACCTCGAAGGGATAGCACCTGATGCAGGTAACACGCCGCCGAAGGCGGGCCGAGAAGGCGCATGTCGTCTTTCTCGGCCGGCGCATCGGCCGCCGGACGATCCTGGTCACGGCGGGCCTGACCACGCTCGCGCTGGGCGCCACCGGCACCGCTTTCGCCCAGACGCACCAGTTCGGCACCGAGCAGGTCGGCCAGACCACCGACAAGGGCCAGGTCATCTCCAGCGACCAGTACCTCGCGCCGTACGGCGACCGCCTCGTCATCAACGACGGCAAGATCATGTCGTCCTCGGTCAGCCCGGACGGCACCCACCTCGCGGCCTCGGTCACCGATGGCGACGGCGCGCTGACCATTGTGGACCTGAAGACCTGGAAGGTGCAGCAGCTCGTCGGCAACAACGCGGCGGCGAACCTGCGGATCAGCGGCAACGACGTGGGCCAGGAGGGCCCGTCGTACTCGCCCGACGGTTCGCAGCTGTGGCTGGGCCAGACCGACGGCTACACCCGCTTCACCGTGAACGCCGACGGCACCCTCGCCGACCCGGTGTCCGTCAAGATCCCGGCGGACGGCGCCAAGCACGCCCTGGTCGGGGCGGCGGTGTTCTCGGCCGACGGCTCCACCGTGTACTCCGCGGTCAACGGCCAGAACCGGGTGGTCGCCATCGACGCGGCGACCGGCGCCATCGAGCAGAGCTGGGCGGTCGGCAACGCGCCGCGCGACCTCGTGCAGGTCGGCGGCAAGCTCTACGTCAGCAACGAGGGCGGCCGGCCGGCGAAGAGCGGCGACACCACGCTCAACTCCTACAACACCCAGGTGCCGGCCAGCCCGGTGACCGGCGCCACCACCACCGGCACCGTCAGCGTCATCGACCTGGCGAAGCCGGCCGCCGCCCCCGCGACCATCAACGTCGGCCTGCACCCGACCGCGCTGTACGCGAAGAAGGGCACGGTGTTCGTCACCGACACCGCGAGCAACGACGTGGCGGTCATCGACACCGCCCGCGGCAAGGTCGTCCAGACCATCTCCACCAAGCCCTGGCCGGAGGCGTCGGTCGGCTACGAGCCCGACGCGGTCACGCTCACCGACGACGGCCACCTGCTGGTGACGCTCGGCCGCGCCAACGCGATCGCCGTCTACAAGTACCGCACCGCGCAGGAGCCGGTCAGCTACGTCGGCCTGCTCCCGACGGACTACTTCCCCGCGGAGATCACCACCGTCGGCAAGCAGGTGGTCGTCTCCAACACCCGCGGCATCGACTCCCGCCGCCCCACCACCAGCGCCGGGCACGGCACCCACGACACGACGTCCAGCCTGACGCACTTCACGCTGCCGAACGACCGCGTGATCAAGGCCGAGACCGCCAAGGTCTTCCAGCAGAACGGCTGGACCAGCAGCGACGTCAAGCTCGCCAAGGGCCACAAGGCGAAGGCGGTGCCGGTCCCGGCCCGGGTGGGCGACCCGTCGACGATCAAGCACGTCTTCCTGATCGTCAAGGAGAACCGGACCTACGACCAGGTCCTCGGCGACATGCCGCAGGGCGACGGCGACCCGGCGCTGACGGAGTTCGGCGAGAACGTGACGCCCAACCAGCACGCGCTGGCCACGCAGTTCGGGCTGTACGACAACACCTACGACATCGGCACCAACTCCGCCGAGGGCCACAACTGGCTGATGCAGGCCGACGATCCGGAGTACACCGAGTCCTCCGCCGGTGAGTACACGCGCAGTTACGACACCGAGGACGACGCGCTCGGCCACCAGAAGAGCGGCTTCCTGTGGACCGGCGCGCAGGCCGCCGGGAAGACCGTGCGCGACTTCGGCGAGTTCCAGCAGTTCCTGACCAAGCCGGCCGACGCGAGCTGGCAGAACCTGTACTGCGACGCCAGGAACATGAACGCGACCGGGCAGCCGAGCGGTTACACCCTCGACTCCTCCTCGCCGATCCCGTCGCTGAACAACGTCTCGCTGCCCACCTTCCCGAAGTTCGACACCAGCGTCCCGGACATCTACCGGGAGCAGATCTGGCAGCAGGACTTCGAGAAGAACGGTCCGGCGAACCTGAACATGTTCTGGCTCTCCAGCGACCACACCGGTGGTCCGGCCAGCCCGGCCGCCCAGGTCGCCGACAACGACCTCGCCGTCGGCCGGATGGTCGACACGATCTCGCACAGCAAGTACTGGAAGGACTCGGCGATCTTCGTCGTCGAGGACGATTCCCAGGCCGGCCTCGACCACGTCGACGGCCACCGCGCGCCGATCCAGATCATCAGCCCCTACGCGCAGCACGGCGTGGTGGACGACCACTACTACTCGCAGATCACCATGGTCCGCACCATCGAGCAGATCCTCGGCATCCACCCGATGAACCAGAAGGACAGCGCGGCCAGCCCGATGACGGGCGCGTTCCGGGCCAAGCCGGACGACACCCCGTTCACGGCGCTGCCCAACCGGACCTCGCTGACCGCCGGAGTGACCACCCCGCCGTCCTGCGGCGTGGACACCCCGGCACCGCAGGACCCCAAGGCGGCGGCCGTGCCGTCGGTGAGCGTGCCGGCGGCCGAGAAGACCGTGGCGGCCCAGTGGAACGCCTGGAAGTCGAAGCAGCGGCTGACCGGCCCCAACGCCGTGCCCGACTACGCCCCGCCGGCCCAGATGAACCACTTCACCTGGTACCAGACGCACAACTGGGCGAAGCCGTACCCCGGTGAGAGCAAGATCTACGCACCGGACGCCGTACCCGGCGCCTACATCCCGTCGGCGGACAACGACGACTGACACCGACGACTGAGACCGACAGCGTCGAAGGGCCCCCGGACGGCAGCACGCCGTCCGGGGGCCCTGTCGCGGCCACGGGCGGGGGCGGCGGCGGAACGGGGCGGGGGAGCGGTCAGCGGGGGGTGAGGAGCTGCTCGGTCCAGATGGTCTTGCCCTCGGGGGTGTAGCGGCTGCCCCAGCGGTGGGTGAGCTGGGCGATCAGGAACAGCCCGCGGCCGCCCTCGTCGGTGAGGCGGGCGCGGCGCAGGTGCGGCTGGGTCTGGCTGGGGTCGGAGACCTCGCAGATCAGCCGCTGATCCTTGATCAGCCGGACGGTGATCGGCGCGCCCGCGTACCGGATGGCGTTGGTGACCAGTTCGCTGACGATCAGCTCGGTGCTGAAGGCCAGTTCGGTCAGGCCCCAGGCGGTGAGCTGGTCGGTGACGCCGGAACGGACCTCGGCCACCGCCTCGGGGTCGGCGGTCACCGTCCACCCGGCGGTCCGGTCGGCGGGCAACTCGCGGGTGCGGGCCAGCAGGAGGGCCTGGTCGTGGTCGGGGGCCGGGTCGGAGAGGCGGCCGAGCAGCTCGCGGCCGGCGTCCGCCATCGAGCGGCCGCTCGCCGCCGCCGACCGCGCGACCTCCGCGACCGCCGCCTGCCGGCGGTGCCCGGCCGGGTCGTCGCGCGGTGCGGCGCCGTCGCTGTGGAAGACCAGGACGTCTCCGGCGGACAGCAGCAACTCGGCCATCTCGAAAGGCCCGTTGCCGGTGCCCAGCGGCGGGCCCGCGGTGACCTCGACCTGCTCGGCGACCAGCGGTTCGGCCGCCGCCGGGGGTTCGGCCCCGGCAGGCGGTTCGGCGGCGTCGGGTCCGGCCGGATCGGGTGCGGCGACCTGGCCGGGCCCGGCGGCCCCTCCCCGTACCAGGACCGGTCCCGGGTGCCCCGCCGACGCGATCAGGCAGCGGCCGGTGAGCGGGTCGTAGGTCGCGTAGACGCAGGAGGCCCCGCGCAGCGCGCCCTCGATACCGGTGTGGACCGGGTCGCGGTCGTCGGTGTTCGCGAAGCGCACGACCAGGTCGTCGAGGTGGCTGAGGAGTTCGTCGGGCGCCGGGTCCAGGTCGGCGAGGGTGCCCACCGCGGCGCGCAGCCGGCCCATCGCGGCGGTCGCGCCGAGCCCGTGCCCGGGCACCCGCCCGACCAGGAACGCGACCCGGGCGGAGGACAGTTCGATGACGTCGAACCAACTCCCGCCGATGCCCTCGGGGGTGCCGCCGGGCACGTACACGCCGGACGTCTCGGCCGCCGTGCTCTCCTCCACCACCCTTGGCAGCAGGCTGCGTTGAAGGGTCTCGGCGGTACGGCGCTCCTTGGTGTAGCGGCGCGCGTTGTCGATGCTCAGCGCGGCCCGCGAGGCGACCTCGTCGGCGAGGCCGGCGTCGTTCTCGTCGAACGGGCGGCGCCGGCCGGTACGCCAGAGCAGCACGGTGCCCAGGACCAGGCCGCGCGCCTGCACCGGCATCAGCAGCAGCGACGTGGCGCCGGGCGGGAGGAACAGCCGGGACCGCTCCTCCCGCGCCGCCAGCAGCGACCGCAGCTCGGTGAGGTCGGGCAGGAAGCCCGCGGCGCCGCGCCGTACCTGCTCGCTCGCGACGTCGCCGACGGTCAGGGTGGCGCCGCGCGGGTACAGCTCCTGCGGCCACTCGCCGACCGACGCCACGGCCACCCTGCTCAACGGGGTCGCGCCGGTGAACGGGGCGGGCTCCTCGCCCTGGAGCACCGAGAGCGTCAGGTCGACCGCGGCCAGATCCGCGAAGGCGGGCACGAGGACGGCCGCCAGGTCCTCCGCGTTGCGGGTGATGTCCAGTGACCCGCCGATCGCCGCCGCGGACGCGTACCGCAGGTCGGCCCGCTCCGACGCGCTGACGCCCGCGGTGGCCAGCCGCGGGCGTCTCAGCGGGCCGTCCTCGGCGCGCGGCTCGGTGTCCTCTGCGCTCGGGCCGGGGTCCTGCGCCGCGGCGCCCGGCTCGGCCCGGTCCGGGCCCGGCGGGCCGCCCTGCGCCATCCGCAGCAGGAAGTGCGCGCCGTGCGCGCCGTCCGGCACCAGGACGGACACCCGCAGCCGGACGTGCAGCGTCCCGCCGCCGGGCCGCAGCAGCACCACCCCGCCGGTGTTCTGCCGGCCGCCGAGCGCGCCCGACGCCAGCACGGACCAGGTCCCGGGGTCCTCGAACAGGTCCACGACATCGCGGCCGCGCAGCGCGTCGGGGCTGCATCCGAGCAGCGCCGCCGCCCGCCTGGTGCAGCTCACCACCGTCTTGCGGGCGTCCACCACCAGCGCCGCGTCGCCTCGCGACGGGCGCGCCGGTCCCTCCGGCCCGTCGGCGTCGCCTCGCCGCCCAGGCCCGCTCGAACCCATACGCCCATTGAAACCCGCGCGCCGACCGCCCGCGCGCCGGGCGCGCCACCGCGCCCGGCAGCGCCCGCCGCCCGCCGCGGGCCCGGGAGCGCCGTACGCGAGCCCCGTGACCGCCGTGCGGAGCCTCCGTGCGCCGGCTCCGCCGGGTTTGTCCCGGGAGGCTCACTCATTGCGGTGAAGCCGGGCCGTTCCCGGGCCGGGGCGGCACGGAGGCTCGCACAGTGGAACCGCAGAGTCTCCGGGGGTCCCCGGTGCCCCCGGATTCCGACGGAAGGCGGGACAGGATGCGCACCGAAGCGGTCAACCGAGTCAAGCTGGTCTTCACGCTGTTCGACGCGGACGGCAACGGATACCTCGAACCCGACGATTTCGACCTGATGAACCGGCGCGTGGCCGAAGCGGCGACCGCCTCCGACGACGCCGCCAGGGCCGCGATGGCGTCCGCCTTCCAGCGCTACTGGACCACGCTGGTCACGGAGTTGGACGCCAACCAGGACGGCCGGATCAGCTACGAGGAGTTCCAGGCGTGCGTGCTCGCGCCGGAGCGGTTCGACGACGCGATCGCCGACTTCGCCCACGCCCTGGCCGCGTTGGGCGATCCGGACGGCGACGGCCTGATCGAACGCCCGCTGTTCGTGGCGCTGATGACCGCGATCGGCTTCCGGCTCCCCAACATCCACGCGCTGTTCGACGCGTTCGCGCCCGACGCGGCCGACCGGGTCACGGTGCCGGTCTGGGTGGAGGCCATCAAGGACTACTACCACCCGCTCAAGGGCGGCATCCCCGCCGACCACCTGGTCGGCGCCCCGGCCGTCTGAGGAGCTGCCCGGGGAGCTTCCTGAGAGCCGTACGAGAGCCGATCGGGGGCGCGGCCGCGGCCCGCCCGCGCGGGGGCCGCGCCGGTGGCCGGACGGCGTCCCGCGCGGCCCGCCGGGACCGTGGGGTCGGCCGGTGTCACAGCACCCGCCGGCCCCACGCCGCGAACACCGCCACGGACAGGTCGACGAAGTCAGGCGCGTCCATCTCCCGGTAGGCCGCCTCGAAGTCGGCGTCGCGCGCCAGGCCCGCCGCCACGATCCCCTCGCGCGCCTGCTCCAGGGTCATCTGCCACCACCGCGTCTCGGCCCCGCCGCCGTACACGACCTGCAGCCGCGGGTCGATGCCGACCTCGCCGAGTCCGGCCCGCTGCAAGGGAACCGGCAGGCTCCGGGCCCACGCGGTGTGGGACCCGAGCGCGTGCTCCAGGTGGTCCCGGAAGGCACGCATCACGGTGCAGTACGCCGCGTGCGGGGAGTCGAGCACCGGGAACGACGCCGGCTCCTCGACCAGCAGCACCCCGCCCGGCTTGAGCCAGCTCGCCAGCCGCGCCACCGCCCGGTCCGGGTCGGGCAGGTGCAGCAGGACGAAGCGGGTGTGCACCACGTCGAACGACTCCGGCGGGAAGTCCTCGGTGTACATGTCGTGCCGCAGCACCCGTACCCCGGACCCGGACAGATCGCCCAGGAAGGCGGTGTCCAGGTCGGTCACGGTCACCCGGGCGCCCTGCCCGGCCGTCCAGCGGGCCACCGACCCCGCGCCGCCGCCGACCTCCAGCACGTCGTCACCGGGCTTCAGGCCGAGCGCGGTCAGCCGGGACCGGGTGGCCTCGTCGAGCACGGACTCCAGCAGCTGGAGACGGCCGCGCTCGCCGTCGACGGCGTGGCTGAACATCCCGTCCCGGTAGCGCTCCTGGCTCCAGACCGGAGCGCCGGTCCCGGGCCCGGCCCCGGGTCCGACGGCCAGCTCGGCCCCGGGCTCGGATCGAGGCTCGGGAACGGACTCGCGCTCAGCCTCGGCGAGGGTGCGGGGCTCGGTCCGGTCTCCGGCGTGGCCGTCCTGCAGGTCAGGAGCGGGCGTCGTATCTGCGTCCATGCCCGCAACCGTGGCAGCCGTACCGGGCCGTCCTCGGTGATTTCCCGGTAACCCACCTCAAAAGGTGATTCTCCCCGGCCTGCCCTGGACCGCACTGCGCAAGCTTTCTGCAACACCAGGAAAGTTGTTGCAGCACGTCTTGACGGGGCTGCCGGTCCGGAGCATGGTCTACCTCGCGTTCAACCGTCGTGCCTGCCGCGGCGGTTGGCTCCGGGGGCCCACGGGAGGGCCACCGGGCCGCTCGTCCGAGGCGCGTCGGAGCCGGGTGGTCGCGTACGCATGCCGCAGTCCTCCACCATCAGCGGGAGCCATCCATGCTTCGCTCACCAGACCGCGCCGATCCCCCCCACCGCGCGGAGCCGCCCTGCTTCGAGCCGCCCTCCTCGGAGCCGCCCTCCTCGGCGTCGCGCCACGCCGAGCCGCACGGCGGCCGGCCGCGGACTCCGCGGCGCGGGGGCCGACAAGGCGTCCGCCGGGCCCTGTTCGCCGCCGCCCTGGTGGCCGGCGCCGTCGTCCCGCTCGCCGCCGTCCAGGGCACCGCGCACGCGGGCCCCGCCACCACCGCGGCCGCGAGCGGCGGCAACGGCAGCGACGTGACCGCCAACCTCTTCATGTGGAACTGGCCGTCGGTCGCGAACGAGTGCACCACCCAACTCGGCCCCAAGGGCTACGGATCGGTGCTCGTCGCCCCGCCGCAGGACTCGATCCGGCTGTCCGGCGCGCACCCCTGGTGGGAGATCTACCAGCCGGTCGGCTACGACCTGAACAGCCGGATGGGCACCGAGGCGCAGTTCCAGTCGATGGTCACCGCCTGCCACGACGCGGGCGTCAAGGTCTACGCCGACGCGGTGATCAACCACATGTCCGGCAACGACCAGGCCAGCACCGACTCCTACGGCGGCGACAGCTTCAACGTCGGCTCGAAGTCCTACGGCCAGGTCCCCTACGCCTCCTCGGACTTCCACACCTCCCCGGCCAACTGCCCCAACGCCGACATGGCCATCGACGACTGGAACAACCAGACCCAGGTCCAGGAGTGCGACCTGTCCAACCTCGCCGACCTCTACACCGAGACCGACGACGTGCGCGGCAAGATCGCCGGATACCTCAACAAGCTGATCGGCTACGGGGTCGACGGCTTCCGGGTCGACTCCGCCAAGCACATCAACCAGTCCGACATGGCGAACATCGAGTCCCGGCTCTCCGACACCGAGTGGGGCGCGCGGCCGTACGTCCTGCAGGAGGTCGCGCTCGGCAGCGGCGGCAACCTCGCGCCCGCCGCGTTCGAGTCCAACGGCAGCGTGATCGGCTTCGACTACGCCAACGCGATGAAGGCGCAGTTCCAGGGGAACATCGCCAACCTCAAGACTTTCGGCCAGAGTTGGGGCCTGGAGCCGGCCGACAAGGACGGCGCGATGGTCACCAACCACGACACCGAGCGCAACGGCAGCACCCTGAACTACAAGAACGGCTCGCAGTACACGCTGGCCACCGAGTTCATGCTCGCCTGGGGATACGGCGCCCCGACGGTGTACTCCGGCTTCGCCTTCAACAGCTCCGACGACTCCCCGCCGGCCGACGGCAACGGCTACGTCACCAACACCGACTGCTCCTCCAGCGCGTGGGTGTGCACCGACCGGGTGCAGGGCATCGCGAACATGGTCGGCTGGCACAACGCGGCCCAGGGCGGGCAGGTCGCCAACTGGTGGGACAACGGCAACAACGCGATCGCGTTCAGCCGCGGTGACCAGGCGTGGATCAGCCTGAACAACAGCGACTCCGCGGTGACCGCCACCTTCACCACCGGCCTGGCCGCGGGCACGTACTGCGACGTCATCCACGGCGACCTCACCTCCTCCGGCGGTTGCAGCGGCTCCACCGTCACCGTCGGCTCGGACGGCACCGCCTCGGTGACCGTGCCCGCGCACGACTCCGTCGCGCTGTACCGGGCCGGCACCTCGACGACCACCCCGCCCACCACGCCGCCGACGACGCCCCCGACCACCCCGCCGGCCGGCACCGTCACCGAGACCTTCCACGAGTCCGAGGCCGCGCCCGCCGGCCAGCAGGTCTACCTGGTCGGCTCCGTCTCGGCGCTGGCCGGCTGGGAAACCACCCAGGCGATCCCGCTGGACTCCACCGACGGCACCGACTGGACCGGCGCGGTGAACCTCCCGGCGAACACGTCCTTCGAGTACAAGTACATCCTCAAGGACGCCTCCGGGAACGTGACATGGGAGCCGGGCAACAACCACACCGCCGACACCGGCAGCGCCGGCGGCACCCTGGACGACACCTGGGGCGTCCAGTCCTCCGGCGGCGCGAACCAGGTCGCCGTCGCCTTCCACGAGGCGGAGTCCGCGCCCGCCGGCCAGAAGGTCTACGTGACCGGCTCCATCCCGGTGCTCGGCGACTGGGCCCCCGCCCAGGCGATCGCGCTCAGCTCCACCGACCAGGCGCACTGGTCCGGCACCGCGAACCTGCCGCCGAACACGTCCTTCGAGTACAAGTACATCCTCAAGGACGCCTCCGGGAACGTGACATGGGAGTCGGGCGCCAACCGCACCGCCGGCACCGGCGGTTCGGGCACGCTCACGCTCAACGACACCTGGAAGTAAGGCGCCTGGAAGTCCGCCAGCAAGGCGGTCGCCCCGCGACGGGCCCGGACCGGCGCGTGTCCGGGCCTCGCCGAAGGCACCCCACGCCGACGGCACCTCGCCCTCCCTCGCAGATCCCCCCACCCGGAAGGCAGTCATGCATATGCCGCTCCGCCCGTCCGACGCGCCCCCACCCCGCCGACGCCTGCTCACCGTCGCCGCCGCCTGCGCGGGCCTGCTCGCCGCCGCGGTCGCCTGGACCTCCCCGCCGGCCGGCGCCGCGACCGCCCCCGGCGGCCCCGGCTCCGCCTCCAGCTGGAACGAGCCGCTGGGCACCCAGGGCTACGCCACCGCGATCGGCCCGGACTCCAAGGTCTGGTACCTGCTCGCCAACGGCGCGCTGCAGAACGTGTACTACCCGCAGACCGACAACCCGGACACCTACGGCCTCCAGTTCTACGTCAGCGACGGATCGACCTTCACCGACGACGAGATCGGCTCCACCACCCACCAGGTCACCCTCGCCGACCCGAGGTCGCCGACCTTCACCCAGACCAACACCGCCACCTCCGGCGCGTACACGATCACCAAGACCTACGTCGCCGACCCGGCCCGCTCGGTGATCCTGGTGCACACCACCTTCACCAACAACTCCGCCACCCCGCTGGCGCTCTACGCGGACTACCTGCCCCAACTGGACAACCAGGGCAACGGCAACAGCGGCGGCACCGACGCCGCCAGCGGCGACCTCACCGCGTCCAACGGACCGGTGGCCAGCGCACTCGCCGCCTCCGTGCCCTTCACCACCGCCTCCACCGGCTACGTCGGCACCGCGAGCAGTGGCAGCACCCAGCTCACCGGCGGCCACGAACTGTCCACCCCCTACAGCGCGGTGCCCAGCCCCGGCCACATCGAGCAGACCGCGGGCATCCCGGTCGCCGCCTCCGGTTCGACCACCTTCACCATGGCGCTGGCCTTCGGCGCGACCACCGCCGCGGCCGTCTCGGACGCCTCCGCGTCGCTGGCGGCCGGCTTCGCCGCCACCGAGGGCGCCTTCCAGTCCGGCTGGCACGACTGGTGGGCCGGCCTCGACTCGCCGCCGGCGTCGGTCGCTTCGAGCCCCGACCTGCTCACGCAGTACGAGATCTCACTGATGGAGCTGAAGGCCGACGAGGACAAGACGTACACCGGTGCCTTCGTCGCCTCGCCGTCCACCCCGTGGGGAGCGTCGGTCGGCGCCGACGGCGGCGGGCAGCACGGCTACCACCTGGTGTGGACCCGCGACGAGTACCAGATGGCCTCCGCGCTGCTGGCCGTCGGCGACAAGCAGGACGCGAGCGACGCGCTGACGTACATCCTCGACTACGAGATGTCCGCGAACGGGCAGGTCAAGCAGAACACCTGGCTGAACGGCAACCCGATGTGGGGCGGCAACCAGCAGGACGAGCAGGCCGATCCGATCATCCTCGCCTACCAGTTGGGCCGCACCGGCGCCGCGGACTTCGCCAAGGTGAAGCTGCTGGCCGCCTTCATCGCCGCCCACGGCCCCACCACCGGGCAGGAGCGCTGGGAGGAGAACGGCGGCTACTCCCCGGCCACCATCGCCGCCGAGATCGCCGGCCTGGTCTGCGCCGCGCAGCTCGCCACCGCCAACGGCGACACCGCGGACGCCACTTCGTGGCTGGCCACCGCCAAGGACTGGGCGTCGAAGGTGGACAGCTGGACCTACACCACCAACGGCTCGTACGGGAAAGGCAGTTACTTCCTGCGGATCACCCCTGACGGTCAGCCGGACTCCGGCGCCACCATCGGCCTGGCCAACGGCGGCGGCAACCACGACGACCGGACCGTGGTCGACCAGAGCTTCCTCGACCTGGTCCGGCTCGGGGTGCTGGCCCCGAAGTCCACCGAGGTGACGAACACCCTCGCCGTCGACGACGCGCAGATCGCCGTGCAGACCCCCGAGGGCGCCATCGACCACCGCTACGGCTTCGACGGCTACGGCGAGACCGGCTCGGGCGCGGACTACACCGGCGCCGGCACCGGGCAGCCCTGGCCGGTGCTCACCGGCGAGCGCGGCGAGTACGAGGTGGCCGCCTGCGACCTCACCGGCGCGCAGTCCGCGCTCGGGACCATGGCCGGCGCCGCCGCCGACCACCAGATCTCCGAGCAGGTCTGGGGCGGCAGCACCGGCGCCAACGGCTTCACCTCCGGCAAGCCCGACAACTCCGCCACCCCGCTGATGTGGGCGATGGCCCAGTACGTGCGGCTGGCCGTCGACATCTCCGCCGGCCAGGACGTGGACACGCCCACCGCCGTCTGCCAGACCTTCGACGCGTGCGCGGCGCCGCCCACCGAGGCCCCGGCCGCGCCCACCGGCCTCGCGGCCACCGCGGTCCGCACCACCGGCGTCACCCTGTCCTGGACCGGCGACGCGCGCGCGGCCGGCTACCAGGTCTACCGGGCCACCGGCAGCGGCACCGCGGCCCTGGTCGCCACCACCGCCGACACCACCTACGCCGACAGCGGCCTGGACGCCGCCACCGGCTACACCTACTACGTCACCGCCTCCAACAACGTCGGCACCTCGCCCGCTTCGGCGAGCATCCACGTCACCACCAAGACGCCCGGACCGCCGCCCCAGGCCCCGACCGGCCTGAAGGCCACCGCCACCAGCACCACCGCCGCGCTGACCTGGCAGGCCGCCACCGACACCTCGGGCGGCACCGTGGCCGGCTACCGCGTCTACCGCGCCACCGGCAGCGGCACCACCGCCCTGGCCGGCACCACCACCGGCACGACCTACACCGACACCGGCCTCACGCCCACCACCGCGTACACCTACACCGTCACCGCCTACGACACCGACGGCAACGAGTCCGACGCCTCCGCCGCCGTCACCGCCACCACCACCGCGAACAACGTCGAGGTGATCGACCTGACGGTGCCCGCCGCCACCGACCCCAGCGGCAAGACCGTCTACCTCGCCGGCACCCTGTCCGCGCTCGGCGGGGGCGCCGCCGACTGGGCACCGGACGGGATCGCCTTCACCCGCGTCGACGCCACCCACTGGACCGCCACCGTCAAGGCCGCCGGGCCCACCACCATCCAGTACAAGTACACGCTCGGCGGTGCCTGGGCGAACAACGAGGAGACCGCCGGCTGCGCCTACGTCGGCAACCGCACCCTCGTGATCGACGGCGGCACCCAGCACGACACCGTCGCGAACTGGGAGGGGTACGGCGGCTGCTGAACCGGCCGGCCGCACGGTCCCGCGGGAGTCACCCGGATGGGCGAACCGCGGGGCCGATGCGGTTGCGGACCGGCCGGGGCCAACCTTGACTGGCGCTGATACCTGCTGGGCGGCGAGAGGGGTACGGGATGCTTTCGGTGCGCGGGCTGTTCACCTCGATCGTGGACGACGACGACGCCTACCGGCTCTTCTGCTCCATCGCGGCCAGCGGCGAGGCCCAGGGCGGCTGGGAGAACGGCCGGATCGCCGTGCTGGTGCCCCCCTCGCAGCGGGAGCTGGCCCCGAAGATCGCCCGGCACGGCGCCGACGAGGACAAGCACGGCCGGATCTTCAACGCGCTGCTGCGCAAGCGCGGGCTGGAGCCGGTGCCGGTGCCGGCCGACACCGACTACACGATGCTGCTGGAGCGGGCCGGTATCGGGCTGGCCCACACCCGGCTGCGCGCGGACCAGCCGCTGACCGAGCAGGACATCGTCACGTATCTGGCGCACAGCCGGGTCACCGAGCAGCGCGCGTCCGAGCAGATGGCGCTGCTGCTCAGGTACTTCGCGGAGCACCCGGAGGTCGGCCGCGCGGTCCGGGCGATCTCGCACGACGAGGACAACCACCTCGCCTACTGCCACGAGGAGTTGCTGCGGTTGGCTGCCGCCGGGCACGGCCGGGTCATCCACCGCGTGCTGCGCGAGTGCGCGCACGCGGAGATCCGGGTGCACCGCGACGTGAGCCTCGCAGTGATGGCCCGGATGGGCCGCATCCTGCGCTGGCCGGCGCCCACCGCCGCGCTGATCCGCTTCGGCATCCACCTCACCTACCTCTACGAGCGCGTGCACGGTTGGCGCCGCATGACGACGCTCACGATGCCCCTGCGCCGCGACGCCCTCGGCAGCGCCCCCGTCCCCGCGCGAGCCTGACCCTCCCGGGCGAGGCTCCGGGGGAGGAACGGCGCGAGCAACCCCGCACCGGCAGGTGGTCCCTGAACCGGCAGAACACACCACCCGGGCGGGTCAGGGCACCGTACGGATCGTGGCGGAGGCGACGTGTTCGTTGTCGTCGGAGAAGACGATCTCCGCGTCGAGGGTGCGTCCCGCCAGCACCTGGGGAACCCAATGGCGGGCGTCGTCCCACATGGAGTCGAGCGGCAGCGCGTCCACCGGCACCCAGAGCGGCGCGATCTCGCGGGTCTCGGCGGCCTCCCCGAGCACGCGGGACGTGGTGAACGCGGTGACCCACATGTCCCAGGCCGGCCGGGCCGGAAACCGCCAGTCGACGACGGCCGCGGAGCGCAGGTCGGCCGCGTCGACCACCAGCCCCGACTCCTCGGCCACCTCGCGCACCGCTGCCTCGGCCGCGCTCTCGCCCGGCTCCACGTGCCCGCCGAGACCGACCACCTTCCCCGCGCCGAGCCCCGTCTTCTTGCGCCCGAGCAACACCTCCGTACGGCCGTCGGCGCCGTCGCGCAGGCAGAAACACAGGCAGGTGTGAGTACGTTGGTCCATCCGTCGGATCATGGCGCACCTTCCCCTGACGCCACAACGCGCCCCCCTGCCGCCGGCCGGCACGCGGTGACGTACGCGCGCAGATCGGCTGGCGGGAGGCCCGCGCCCGGGCCACCGCGTTCGACCCGCGCGCCCCTGACCCGCAAGGCTCCGCCTGCCGTTCGGCGGCCCGCCGTGCTCCTCTAGGCTCCTGCCATGACCAGCGAGATCGAGGACGTACGTGTCGGGCCGCCGAACTTCGGGACGGAGCGCGAGATGCTGCGGGCGTTTCTCGACTACCACCGGGCCACGCTGGCGATGAAGTGCGCGGGGCTCGGCGACGAGGAGCTGCGGCAGCGCTCGATGCCGCCGTCCACGCTGTCGCTGCTGGGCCTGGTGCGCCACATGGCGGAGGTCGAACGGGCCTGGTTCCGGCGGGTGTTCGAGGACCACGACGCCCCCATGGTGTGGTCGCGGGAGATCGACTTCCAGGCGGCGTACGACGCGAGCGGTTCGACCCGGGCCGAGGCGTTCGGCGCGTGGGAGGCGGAGGTCGCGGCCTCCCGGCGGATCGAGGCGGCGGCCGCGTCGCTGGACGCGGCCGGATACCAGCCCAGGTGGGAGGAAGAGGTGAGCCTGCGGATGGTGATGGTGCACGTGTTGCTGGAGTACGGACGGCACAACGGCCACGCGGACTTCCTGCGCGAAGGAGTCGACGGGACGGTGGGGGCGTAGCGGTAAGGGGATCGTAAACTCCCCTGGTGGACATATCTCCGCCGCCGTCCCCTGAGGACCAGCCGCCGCCGCCCGGGGGATACCCGGCCGGCCCCCCGCCGCCGCCCCCCGCCCCCGATCCGCCCTACGGCGGCTCCTCCTCGCCGTACGGGTCCGGCCCGCCGTACGGCTATCCGCAGACGCCGTACGCGCAGCCCTCGCCGTACGGCGGCGACGGCCAGTCGCCCTACGGCGCCGGCCCGGGGCCCTACCAGCAGCCGAACCCGAATCCGTACGCGGCTCCGGGCGGGCCGGGGATTCCCGGGCAGTACACCGCGTATCCGGGGCCCGGCGCGGGCTGGTACGCGGCGAACCGCACCACCAACGGGCTGTCGATCGCCTCGCTGGTGACGTCCTTCACCTGCGTTCCGCTGCTCGGCCTGGGTCTTGGCATCGGCGGGTTGAAGCAGAGCAAGCGGCAGGGGCAGCGCGGGCGCGGCCTGGCCATCGCGGGCATCACGATCAACTCGATCACCACCCTGCTGACCGCGCTGCTGATCACGCTCGGCGCGCTCGGCGTGCTGGACGACGACGGCAACACCAAGGTCCAGGACATCAAGGCCGGCCAGTGCTTCAACACGGTCGGGCACTCGCTCAAGGAGTTCGAGGGGGGCGCGAAGGTGTCCCGGACGGTGAACGTGGTCGACTGCGCCAAGGCGCACGACGCCGAGGCGTTCTACACCTACACCCTCGACCCGAGCACGAGCGGTTCCTATCCGGGCGTCGACGCGATCACCAGCGAGGCCCAGGCGACCTGCGGCAAGCAGATGAGCGAGTACCTGGACGGCGGGTCGCTCCAGGACGGCATGCGGCTGTTCTTCTTCGGCCCGCAGAAGTCGCTGTGGGCCACCGGCGACCGCTCGGTGACCTGCTTCTTCGGCGACGCCGACGCCAAGGTGACCGGTTCGGTGCGGGGCGGGTCGGACGGCAAGGGGTCTGACGGCTCCTCCGACGGCGGCTCCTCCGACGGCGGCTCGTCCGACGGCGGCTCGTCCGATGACGGCGGCGACTCGGGGGTGGGCGTCTGATCCGTCCCTGATCCGCCGGCCGCGTGAAGGGCGGCGGGGCGCGCGAGCCCGGCGGGAGCGTGACGGGTGCGGCGTACGAGCACGGTGGGAGGTCCGTACGGGCTCCGATCCGGGCTCCCGCACGTCGGGTGACGTTCAGGGGAGAGCTTGCGGTCGTGCACCGAGGGTTGCCAAGCTGTCGCACACAGTCAACCCCTGGGAGGGGCACGTGGCCTTCGGTGAGCAGCCTGCCTATCTGCGCGTCGCCGGGGATCTGCGGCGGAAGATCCTCGACGGCACGCTGCCGCCGCACGCCCGCCTGCCCTCGCAGGCCCGCATCCGCAGCGACTACGGCGTCTCGGACACCGTGGCCCTGGAGGCGCGCAAGGTGCTGATGGCGGAGGGCTACGTGGAGGGCCGTTCGGGCTCGGGCACCTACGTGCGCGAGCGGCCCGAGCGGCGCAGGATCGTGCGCAGCGGATTCCGGCCGACCGGTCTGCCGAGCCCCTACCGCCAGGAGCAGGCCGACGAGGAGAGCAAGGGCACCTGGGAGTCCCGCAGCGTGCAGGACTCCGCGTCCGCCGACATCGCGGAGCGGCTGGGCGTCCAGGT
Source organism: Streptomyces sp. NPDC088194 (assembly GCF_040702025.1). NCBI lineage: Bacteria > Bacillati > Actinomycetota > Actinomycetes > Kitasatosporales > Streptomycetaceae > Streptomyces > Streptomyces sp. NPDC088194. The sequence goes on from NZ_JBFBIV010000041.1 coordinate 72,950, forward strand.
CGGCGACCGGGTGATGCGCACCCGCTACCTGTTCCGCACCGAGGGCGAGCCGTCGATGCTCTCCACCTCGTGGGAGCCACTGGCGCTCACCGCCCGCACCCCGGTGCTGCTCCCGGAGGAGGGGCCGGTCGGCGGGCAGGGCGTGGTGCCCCGGATGGCGGCGATCGACGTGCTGGTCGACCACATGTCCGAGGAGGTCGGCGCGCGGCCGGGGCTGGCCGAGGAGACCTCGGCGCTGGGCGGCGTGCCCGGGCACATCGTGATCGAGATCCGCCGCACGTACTACGCGTCGGGGCGGCCGGTGGAGACGGCCGACGTGGTGATCCCGGCGGAGCGCTACCGGGCCGTCTACCACCTGCCCGTGCGCTGAGGCCGTAGGGCGCCCCGCACCGCGCCGCGGGGCGCCGCTGGGCGCTGGCTGCGGGGTGCTGCGGGGTGTCGGCCCCGCCGCGCC